>JBFHHS010000001.1:0-49584 GCA_041596895.1 Crocinitomicaceae bacterium
CCTTCTAAAAAGAAGTTTAATTATGATGCAGAAGGTTTCATTTGTGAAGGGGATTCTTTAACGATTTTTACAAAATGTAACACGGATCCATGGACAGGAAAAGCGTTTGTTTATAAAATCCCTAAAGAGCCTGGAACATACATCGCAAAGAAAAAATCGGAAGTGTTTATTGGTCCAGATGGCTGGTGGATGGATGCAATTACAGCAATGGATAAATACAAAGGATATCTGTATTTAAGCACATATAACCGAGTAATTATCTTGAAATATGCGAATAACAAGTATAATCTTGTGAAAGAAGTGCTTTTTGATGATGTTTCTCAGAAGGAGTCACTTGTGGTTTTAAACAAGAATTACATCTTTGTAGCTGACGAAAATCACCGTGTTTTAGGTGGTGGCTACTTAATAAAGTATAAGCTATCTTATGATTAATATTGAAGAATTTGAAGCCGTAATTTTTGACATGGATGGCGTGTTAATAGATTCTGAACCTTTATGGAAAATTGCGATGGAAGAGGTTTTTCATTCTGTTGGCTGTCCACTTACTCGTGAAGATTTCCAGCATACCGTAGGGCTGCGGATAGATGAAGTAATTAGTTATTGGTACAATCATGTTGGATGGGAAAATTGTAGCGAAAAAGAGGTGGAAGAGCGTATCATTAATCGAATGATTGAGCTGATTCATCAGAACGGTGATCCATTGCCTGGGGTTATAAACACCATTGGTTTTTTAAAAGAACGGAATATAAAAATTGGCTTAGCAACTTCTTCGTATAGTGTTTTAATCAAAGCTGTTTTAGAAACACTTTCAATTGAAGAAAAATTTGATTTTGTGCACTCTGCAGAAAATGAAAAATTTGGAAAACCACACCCCGCGGTTTATTTAACTGTGGCAGAACATTTGAATGTTTCTCCTTTAAAATGTTTGGTAATAGAGGACTCGTTAAATGGAATAATATCAGGAAGAGCTGCACGAATGAAAGTGGTTTGTATACCAGAAAAAACGCATAATCCAGAACCAAAATTGAGTGTAGCCGATTATACTTTTGAAACGATGTCTCATCTTTTAAATGATTTAATAAACGAATTATGATTAAGTATAACCCAAAAAGTTGGATCAAACTTATTTTCGCTTTACATAAAAGTGATACGATTAGAATTCTGTGGAAAGAGCTCATTTACATCGGCGCGTTTACCTTGTTAACCTCCTTTCTTGTCATAACGTATTTCCCGTATAAAGAGATTTTAAAAGAATTGATGGCTGTTTATTCATTGATCGGGTTTGTTATTTCACTTTTACTTGTTTTTAGAACGAATACGGGGTATGACCGTTGGTGGGAAGGAAGAAAACAGTGGGGAATGTTGGTGAATAACTCTCGAAATCTTGCAATCAAACTTTCTAGTTTATTAAAAGAAAAGGAGGATAGAGATTATTTTGAAAGAATGATTCCGAATTTTGTTTACGCAATGAAAGAACATTTACGCCAGGGTGTAGATTTAGAAGAATTAGAGATTACCTCAGAAGAACGAGGTCGTTTTCAAGAAATCAATCATATTCCAAATGAAATTGTATCCATGATGTATAAAAAAATACACGGGTTAATGGAACAAGGAAAAATTACACAAGAAGAGTTTATTGTAATAGATAAAAACTTCAATTCACTGTTAGATATACTAGGTGCATGTGAGCGAATTAAAAACACTCCTATTCCTTATTCGTATAGCTTGTTCATTAAAAAATTCATTTTTGTTTATGTTACAACAATTCCCTTGGCGTTTATTCCAACTTTTGGATACTTCTCTTCTCTTATAGCTACGTTTGTTTTTTATGTGCTGGTTTCTATGGAGGTTTTGGCTGAGGAAATTGAAGAACCTTTCGGTGAAGATGACAATGATTTACCAACGGGTGATCTTACTCTAAAAATCCAGCAAAATGTGCGTGATATTTTCAAATAAGTAGGCTTATTCTTTATCTTTGTAGAATACAAATAAAACCAACAAAAATGAAAAATTTATTCATGCTAATTTGTTGTGCATTAGTCGTTAGTACCACTACTGCACAAGATTTTGAGAAAGGAGGAAATTATGTGTCGTTAGGTTATGGTCTTGATCCTTGGGGATACCCGGGTGTTGCAGGAACTGCTTTATTAGGAACATATAAGAAAACAGCAATCGGTCCAATTCGTTTGTCTTATGAGCGAGGTGTCACAGACATCTTGGGAATCGGTAGAATTGGTGCTGGTGGATCTATCGTTCAATCGTTTTATACCCAAAAGTATACGAATGGGGCTTATGTTTCAACATACACAAGATCGCGATTAGGAATCATTGCACGTGCTGCTTACCACTTCGAGTTTGACATTCCAAAAATGGATGTTTATGCTGGTGTTGGTGGTGGGTTTTATATTAACTCTGACAAGGACAAAATTCCGAATGCACTTAACCCAAATCAATATACTGAATCAAGAAGTTCAAGTGTTTCTGGAGGACACTATATTTTTGCGGGAATTAGATATTATTTCACAGATGCCTTTGGTGTATACGCTGAAGCTGGACACGGAGTGTCAGCATTAAATGGTGGAATTGTATTTAAGTTCTAAAACGGATTAAATTCAATTTGAAGCCTTCATGGAAACATGAGGGCTTTTTTTATGAAAGTGTTTTTCGATAACAATCAAAGGTGCATGGTTGAATCAATCCTTCGGCTTTATATGCTTTGTCTGGTTTTAATTCCGCGAAAGTTCCAGACATCATATAATGATAACCTAACTTGGTATACCAGTTTTTTAAAACGATCTTAAACGGAACTTCTTCTGCAAGAGGTCTCAAAATTTCAAGGTCCATATATTTTGCTCCGGCTTTCAAAGCGTATTGTTCTGCATATTTTACCAAGCTCAACCCTATCCCATTTCCCTTTAAGCTAAAGTCGGCCGATAACAAACCAAAAGAATACGTTTCTTTTTCTTTTTGATATACATAAATACTACCGACTGGTTTTTTATCTATGGTTGCATAAAAGATTTCACCCCGATTGATTAATTCAATAAATTCATCTTTTAATATTCGAACATAATTCTCTCCCCAAACTTCTTTCTCGGTTTCTGCATACGCATAAATAAGAATGTCGTAAATACGATTAAAATCAGCCGTATTTAATAATTCCATCGAAGCTTGTTTGATTTCAATCACGGCTAGTTGTAAGTTTTTTGTTTTGTTATGTGTTTCGTTTGAAGAATACTGAAATCATCGTATTTGAATTCATGATTTTCTTTATTCCAAACATAAAAACGCAGTTGATTTCCATCTATGTTTTCCGGTAGTTTGACATTTAGTTGGAGTTTGCTCCATCCATTTTTAATAGTAGAAATATCCGAGGCCGCATCGTAAAACGCGAAACCATTGTCGCCTTCAACCACCAAGTGTATTTCAAAAGGATTATTTACCCATGTTGAAATGTAAATGTGCGTAGCATTTTCATGTGGAATGATTTTATGTTGTAAACTATACATGGTCCCTTTTGGAATTCTTAGGCCGCCAGAGTGATCTCTTCCTCCTTTAGGTTGAAAGAACTGGATTTGATTTGTATCGCAATCGATTGGATCATTGAAAGAAAAATGCCGGACGGATATAGTATCCACAAAAATATATTTTACCACATTCTTGCGATTCATTGCTTCTGATATAACTGGGTCTTCTAAAAGCGTCTCATAAATTTGACTTGGTTTTTCTCTACCAAATGAATCCCAATAAGCGGCTTTCGTCATTCTTCCCCAATCGATTAAACCCTTGTCAAATTGTGTGTTTTGTTTGATATTTAAAAGTATGCCAGAGAAAACAACAATTCCGAAAAGAATTTTGAAAACACCTCGTTTGCTGCCAATCCAAGCGATAAATCCAGCCAAAGGAATTGAAAGTAACGGATAGAGGTTAATAAATGCACGATTCCCGAAACCAACATACCACCAACACCACCAAGAAACGATAACATAAGTGTACAGCACAAATATACTTACAGTGTAAAGATTGAATGGCTTTTTGTATCGATGTAAAAACAACCCTAAAATTGAAAAAATCATGAGGGGACTGTAGACCAACCAACCATTGCGGTAGCTGAAAAAAGCGTCGCTAAATTGAGGCTGAAGAAAGAAGAAGGACTCATCATCATATGAATAGAAGAAGAAGTTTCCAGAGATGTATTTGAAGTAAATGAGCTGTGGAAGGAGCATCAAAAACGCCACGAAAAGCATTAGAGTAACATGTGTTTTTTTATTCCAAAACAGTGAAAACCTACTCTTTAAATCATTCCAAGAATTGATATGGACTAACGGAATAAAGAAGATGAATAATAAATCAACCGGACGAATTAAAACCATTAATCCTGAAGTTACACCAATAATGATACTCCACTTAATACTTGGTTTTGTTAGCCATTTTACTGTAGCATACATGAAAATAATAATCAGTGCAAAACTGTATCCATGCGAATAACTTATACTTCCAGTTAAATAATGAAAAAGATTTGTTCCAAGAAAAAGTATAAGAATAGTAATAGAGGTTACAACTTGACTAAAGTAAAGTCGAAGAAATTTGATTGAAAAAATGAGTGATAAGGCTAAATAAAATAACCCACATATGGTTAAGGCTACTTTATATGGAGTTGAAAATCCATTGGCTTCATAATCACTGTTCTGCGCATAAAGGTGACCAGCAGCAAAGAATGGACTGTAAAGAATGGACATTCCACTGGTAAATTTTATAAATCGCGTTCCGTCTTTAGCTTGTGAAAACCAGATATGTGTAGCTTTATTCGGATCGTAAATGGCTGCTTTCTCCAGTTTTATATCTCCTTGAATAAATAATGTTGGAAGGTAGGCGTAATATCCACGGACATCACCAGTTATTACACCGTTATCATCTTTCCATTTCGCCTGATTAAAAACAGTAACAAGTACCGTTAAAAAGATAACGAGTCCTGTAAGTGTTATTAAAGCCTTAGATTTTAGATTTTCCATCTTGTGGGTTAAAAGTATGGATTTAGTAGTCAAAAAAAAAGGCCTCACAATCATACGATGTGAAACCTTAGTTTTTTGCGTAACAGCATCGCCTGGATGCATTACGAATTAGTATGTTAATCATTCTATTTTAATTTAGGAGAAATATTTTGGATGAACATTAAATACTCTTCTAATGATGCAGATAACATGATATCTACTGCTTCTGATTTTTTTTCTACGTTTTTCATAATTTGAATTTTTAAAGTTGTATTAATCACTTTTCAAATCCTGTGCCAAAAACACTTGTAAACAGTCAACTGTTTGGTTTATAGCTTTTTGTACTTTATTAAAACGTCGTTTTTCCAGACACACTGTACTTTATTTCCATTGGACATGAGGTAAATTCCAGATCCATGTTTAACGTTGTTTACCCACGAACCTTTGTAGGAATCTCCGGTAAGTGAGTAATAGGTTCCGGTTCCATTTTTCTTCCCATTCGTAAAGTTTCCAATGTATTTTTCACCTGAAGCATAGATACGCGTACCGAATCCGTTTAGAGTATTATTTGAAAACTGACCTGTGAATGAACCACCATCTGCCCATATAAAAACACCTTTACCATTTTTTTTATTCTGTTTAAAACCACCTTCATATTTTGAGCCATTTGCATAGAAGTATTTTCCTTGTCCATGTTTGAGTCCATTTTTGAACTCCCCCTCATACCGATCTCCGTTTGCATAGATACGAGTTGCGGTTCCATTGAATTCGTTATGATAAAATTCACCCATGTAGCTCCCACCATTCGCCCAATAAAAAGATCCTTTTCCTTGTTTTTCGCCTAAGTGGAACTTTCCCAAATATTTACTTCCATCTGCATAATAACAAGTTCCATCTCCGTGTTTTAATCCATTCTCCCAATTTCCTTCGTATCGATTTCCTGCTGCGTCTGAAAAACTTCCACTCCCATGTCTTTTACCATGATAGTACTGTCCAGAGTAGACTTCCCCTAAAACTGATTTATAGGTACCTTGACCATGTTTTTCATAGCCGAAAAATTCACCTTGATAAACATCGCCATTTACGTATTCGTAAGTTCCAGATCCTCGCATATCACCATTTACCCAATCACCATAGTATTTATCACCCTTGGCATTTGTGTAGGTACCTTTGCCATGAGCTTTCCCATTTTTCCATGTCCCGACATAAGTTTCGCCGCGCGTATTTTCATATGTTCCTACGCCATTGATGCAATCTCCAGAGACACAATCGTTGGAAAACGAAAGAAAGGGAATGAATACAAGAAGGGTAAGAATTCGAAACATATTATAATCACTATTTAATGCTAACCGTTCATGTCAGACAAGTTCAAAGCAGATTCCTTACGAATTAAACGTATAAATATTTATAAGCGTTGAATTTACTTTTTCGAACAATTAATTTCATATGGTTATCTTCACGATTGAATCAAAAAATAGAATGATCGAATTAAATCGTTTCCTAAATTTTATTGCTGTGCTAATGCTTGCTTTTTCAATAAATGCTCAAGACACAGTTAAGGTAAAACGGGTAAAAGTATTGCCAACGCCATCATTTGGTTATTCTCCTGAAACCAATGCGTATGCTGGAGCTGTATGCTTGTTCACTATTGATGCGTATCAAGACGGTAAAACGCGCTCATCAAATGCAAAAATTGAAGGCGTTTATACCTGGAATCGGCAACTTATATTCGAGAATGAATGGAATTACTTCTTTAAAGAAGAGAAATGGTTTACACAAGGTTTGATTCACTACTCAAAATATCCTGACTTATATTATGGCATTGGTGCTGATGCTGATATTTCAGAAGAAGTTACGTTTGATAGTGATCGGTTTCGAGCTGATTTTCATTTGTTGCGAAAGGTAAAGGGCACGTTTTTTACGGGGTTAGGTTTACGTGCTAATGACTATTCTAAAGTAAAATACAATGATAGTATTACTCACCATAATTCGCTAATAAGCGCGCGTAATTATGGTGTTAAACTTATGGTTCGAGAGGATTCTAGAAATAACATCTTAACCACTACACAAGGAAACTATCTTGAATTTGTGAGCACGATTAATTTCGGAAGCTATATATACAATAACCTATCGGTAGATGTTCGAAAGTACTATGAACTTGGGAAAAAAAATAAACAAGTTTTCGCTGGTCGTTTCTTTCACAGTTCAGTAATAGGAAACCCAGAGTTTTATGATTTTTCATTGATTGGAGGGGATCGATTGGTTCGAGGTTATCTGTATGGAAGGTTTAGAGATCACCACTTATCGACGATGCAACTCGAGTACCGTGCACATTTGTTTTGGCGAATTGGTGTAGCAGCTTTTGGTGGAATTTCAATGATTTATAACAATTTGAATAAACTATCTAATCATAATGTGAAGCCTAATTTAGGTGGTGGACTTCGTTTTTTAGTGGATAAAAAGGAGAATACCTATTTGCGATTGGATTATGCGATTGGTGTTAATAATCAATCCGGTTTTTATGTCAGTTTTGGTGAATCGTTTTAACTATTTATTATGAAAAAAGGAATCTTATTGATTTGTTTGTTAGCAAATGCTTTAGTGCATGCGCAAGATGTGAATTGGAATTATAAAATGGATTCTGCCGCCGTGTTTTCGTCTCCGAGATTTGCCGATTTAACAAATGATGGAGTCTTGGATGTTGTTATCGGTGCCGGAAATGAAAATTTTGCAATTCAAAATGGTGTTGTAGCCGTTGATGGAGCTTCAGGAAAGGTTCTTTGGAAATACAGCACTCGATCTCAGATCTATACCAGCGCCATGTTTCAAGACATAAATCAAGATCAAGTTCCTGATGTTTTTATTGCTGGTAGAAACGCACAGTTATATGCAATCGATGGAAAAACAGGGCAATTAATATGGCAATTCTGGCCAGGAACATACAGGGAGGCAAGAGCCGCAAATTTTCATAATTTTTATATGACGCAGTTTGTGGAAGATCAAAACAAAGATGGTATTCGTGATTTGCTAGTAAGTAACGGTGGAGATGCCTACATCCTTCCTAATGATACCGTGCGTCCGAGAGGAAAGGTGATGCTAATATGCAGTGTGACGGGAAAAACAATTGCACAAGACGAATTGCCACATCACCGTGAAACCTATTATGCTCCTCATATTCGATATAAAAAAGGCAAAAAGAAACCTATGGTCATTTATGCTTCTGGGGGAGAAACTATTGATGGTAAACTTTGGCAAGTACCGTTAAAAAAACTGCGTAAAGGGAACATCAAAAAATCGAAAGTATTGATCGAAGATACTGTAAAAGGGTTTATTGTAAACTCTGTTTTGGCCGATTTGAATCATGATGGCGTGCATGATATAATTAATACACGATTAAATAGTGTTCTTTCTGCTGTTGATGGAAAATCAGGAGAGGTTATTTGGGAACAACTTTTTCCAGGATATGAGTGCTATGTTGCACCTACTGTTGGGTATTTTGTGGGAGATGAAACGCCTGATATTTTCATAACGATTGCGAAAGGAGCTTATCCAAATTATGAATCGTTTGATCAATTAGTGATTGATGGTAACACAGGAGAGATTTCTTCTCGAACATCAAATGGTACATTTCAGTTTGCTTCAGCAATTGCAGCAGACCTCAACGGAGATGGTTTGGACGAAATTATTTACAACGAGAACAAAATGGATATAGAGACTTATGCAACAACCAATCAATTTCGAGTTATGGACATTCATAATGGAACATCAGAATTTATTGGTGAACGTAGAATAGGAACTTGCTTTTCAAGCACACCATCACTTGTAGATGTAGACAATGATGGAAAATTGGAGTTGGTTTTCGCGTATTCAAATTCTTTAAATAGTGAGGATGAGTATTCGATTATCGAATGCATTAAAACAGATTACGAGGTTCAAAACATTTCATTCCCAGGATATCTTGGGAAAAGCGAGAATGGATGGTTTGAAGGGAGGTGAGTTAAATTTCAAAGTTTACAATATTAATTGCCCCTGAGGTAGTATTTAATTGCGGCATTAAAACTTCTTTCACTGCATAAAAACCTGAATCCGTCTGATGAAGAATTTCAACGATTTGATTACTAGGTTCCCCTCCGCAATATCCCATTGCCCAAAAGCCACGACCATAACTTAACTCATACTCACCATCCATATTTGTCATTTTGCCATTAGTGCAACATGAAATCAAAGCATTTACAAAATAAGTACTATCCACCGGGAAACCGGTTAAAGAGTCTGTAATCACACCTTTTACATAAAACCAATCGCTGCAGGTAACATATCCCGAAGAAGAATATGAAGGTTCTTCTTGCACTTGCACCTCTTTTTCACAAGAGAGTAACAGAAATACAAGCCCAACGATATAGTATGTAAAAAATGGTTTCATATATGTAATGTATGAAATATAAAAGGATGAGTAGAAAGTAAACACAGTTTACCACAACAAAAAACCCGATAACAATTAAGTTATCGGGCTTGTTTTGCTCTCCCTCTGGGGCTCGAACCAAGGACCCTCTGATTAACAGTCAGATGCTCTAACCAACTGAGCTAAGGGAGAATTAGTGTCGCAAAAGCGAGTGCAAATATATGTAAAAGAAATTATTCCCTCAAACAAAAAGTTTAAAAAAATTACTGTTTTATTACGATTGCATCTTTGAACCCACGGGATTGAACTGTAGATAGTGCCGCTTTTGCCTCTCTTCTAGTAGCGTAACTACCTACAGTATAGATATATTTGTACGCGCTAGTTGTGTTCAGCTCCAAACGATTTACCTCCATATTTAATTTTCGAAAAGAGGCATCTTTTGTATCAACAGGTTGCTTAGATGACATAATTTGTATCGAGTAATCACCATTTACGGTTGAATTTGAATTGGTATTAATCTCGTTTACGGGTCTTTTAAAAGTAATATGTGGATGCTGCTTTGTTATGTGAGATCTAAACCCTCTGAATATTGCTGAAGCAATAATTTCTTGTCCATGCGTTGTGTTTAAATATTCAGCCTCACGTTCGTTGGTTAAAAAACCACACTCAACTAAAACGCTAGTCATGTTCGTGTATTTTAAAACCTGAAGCGAATGTTGTAGGTCGCGCTCATCTTTCACTCCACGTGATTTCCTTCCTGCACGATCTGAAAACTGTCGTTCAATTTCTTGAGCCATTGCAACAGATTTTTTCAAACTTAAAGAATGGACATGCGACTCTGTTCCGCGTACCGAGCTTCTATCGTTGCCATTACAATGAATACTTATAAAATAATCTGCATTGATATTGTTGGCTTTATTGACACGTTCATCAAGACTTGGGTATACATCCGTTGTTCTGGTATAAACAACTTTTACGTTTTGCAGGTACTTTTCAATGTAACCACCCAAAAACATAGAAATTTTAAGGTTAAGTTCTTTTTCCGTTTCATGCGCTGAATTCAACGACAAATGCCCTGGGTCGTTTCCGCCATGTCCAGGATCAATGACTACGATAATTTCTTTTTTCTGACTCCACACTGATGAGGTAGTTAAAACAGAAAAACAAACAAGAAATAGGAGTGTTATTCTCATGATGCAAAATTAACATGGATAGTTTTTCGTTTCTTTGTTGTACCAAAACCTTACCAATAGTAAATTGTTGAAATCCATGGCGACTAGAAAAAAGGAATTTATTGCTTTAATGGAAATTGGAGGATCGCATGACGAATGTCTCTTCAGTCAACTTTATGCACTATCAAACGCTGGAAAAACAGTTTTTTTAGTTTGTACTCAAGACCTTCGTGATCGAAATCCGCATTTTGAAGCACTTGTAGAAGCTTTTATAGTCGTAGAATTTTCTAAATCGAAATTCAAGAATAATGGAGTTTTACGGAAGGTGTTAAAATCATTGAAGGAAAAACAAGTATCAAAATTGGTTTTAAATACCGCTCAAGGTGGAAGAATCCGAAATCTTTGTTTGATGGGGCTGTTTTCGAAGTTAGAGTTCGTAGGTATTATTCATACCACTCGAAAATTTCAAGGGTCGTTTACACAAAAACTGATTAATTGGAAGATTAAAAAGTACTTGCTTCTCAGTGAGTATTTACTTTCCACGGTAAATCCTCCAAATGGAGTTAAGGTCGATTATTTTTATCCAATTCGTTATCAGGGTTATACACAAACGTTTCCTGAAAACGAAGAGTTAGAAGTGACCATTATTGGGGGAGTAGAAAATCGTAGAAAGGATTTAGATGGGTTTGTAAAGATGATTTCAAACTTGGACCAAAAAGTAAAATTTACGTTTTTAGGAAAAAGTGATGCGAATCATGCGGATGTTAAAGCATTTCAAACGGCCTTAGAAAATAGTAACATAAAGAATCGTGTTAATTCTTTTGATCATTTTGTTTCGCAGGAAGATTTCGATGCACATTTAAAGAAAACGGATGTGATTTTGCCATTGGTGCACCCAAATACACCAAGTGCAGATCAATACTTTAGAAATCAGATTTCAGGAGCAATGAGCGTTGCATTTGGATATAAAATTCCAATGCTGATTCATGAAAACTACAGTTTTATTGAGGAAATGAAATCGGCAAGTGTGTATTACAATCCTTCAAATTTCAAACATCGAATAACTGAAAAAGAAAAATTTAAGAAGATTAGAAAAGAAATGGAATTGAATCCAAGGTTCGATGTTGAACAACAAGAACAACGTTATCTTAATTTCATTTTTGATCTTTAAAGTAATCGAATACGATTTTAGCTTTTGCAGGCCCAACAACAGAAGAAAGACTTGCCATATCTGCGGCCTTAATTTTACTCACAGTCTTAAACGATAACATTAAATCTTCTTGTGTTTTTGGACCGATTCCAACAATTCCTGTCAATTCAGATTGCACAAACTCTTTACTTCGTTTATTTCGATGGTGTGTGATTCCAAAACGGTGCGCTTCATTTCTTAAGTGTTGTACAACCTTCAAACTTTCAGAGCGTTTAACTATATATATAGGTAAAATATCTCCAGGGAAAATGATTTCCTCTAAGCGTTTGGCGATACCAACAATGGCAATTTTACCGCGTAAACCCAAACGTTCTAATGCAACAAGTGAAGAGCTTAACTGACCTTTTCCTCCATCAATTACAATCAATTGAGGAAGTGATTGACCTTCGTCGAGCAACCGTTTATATCTACGATAAACAGCTTCTTCCATGGAAGCAAAGTCATCCGGACCTTCTACCGTTTTTATATTGAAGTGGCGATAATCACGCTTACTGGGCTTTCCATTTTTAAAAACAACACAAGCAGAAACGGCATTGGTTCCTTGCAAATTGGAGTTATCAAAACATTCAATATGAACAGGCGTTTCTGTCAATCGAAAATCAACGCGAATTTGTTCCAGAATGCGTTCAGTATGTCGCTCAGGGTTTTTAAGCTTTTCTTGTTTTCTTTTCTCTAATCGATAGAATTTAGTGTTGCGCTCGGAGAGTTCTATTAATGCTTTTTTATCGCCCCGTTGAGGAGTAAAGAATTGAACACCTTCTAATTCAATATCAACATCTTGAGCTACCAGCACCTCTTTTGAGGTACTCTCGAACCGGGCACGCATTTCTGGTAATACAAATCCAATGATATCGGAAATGGATTCCTCCAGCTTTTTATTCACTTCTACTGTAAACCCATGAATAATTGAACCATTGTTGATGACGAGATAATTTACAAATGCCGATTTTTCGTCATCGAGAACGGTAATAACATCAACCTCATGAATTGTAGGGGATACCACAGTCGATTTCGCTTTATACCGTTCAATCGTTTCAATTTTATCTTTAATCGATTGGGCTTCTTCAAACTGTAAGTTTGTAGCGTGTTCATGCATAATTTCCTTCAAGGAACGAATTACTGCACTTAAATTTCCTTTTACAATATGTTCTATATCGGAAATATAGGTGTTGTATTTTTCTTCCGATTCATACCCTTCACAGCCACCTTTGCAATTTCCAAGATGATATTCAAGGCAGACTTTATGTCTTTTTTCTGCAATTTTTGAAGCCGATAAATCAAGCGAACAAGATCGTAAAGGATAAATATCACGAATCAACGAAAGTAGAGTGTTGACAACCTTAACACTTGGATACGGACCAAAATATTTTGAGCCATCCTTAATTAATCGACGCGTAGTAAATACACGTGGAAAGGGTTCTTTTTTAATGCAAATCCAAGGATAAGTCTTATCATCCTTTAACTGTATGTTATACTTAGGTTGATATTTTTTGATGAGGTTGTTTTCGAGCAGAAGAGCATCCAACTCAGTGTCTACAACTAAGTATTTAATATCAACGATTTTCTTTACCAGGATTCGTGTTTTTCCATTTTCCTGATTTTTGTTGAAGTAGGAAGTAACTCGCTTTTTTAAGTTTTTTGCTTTTCCAACGTAAAGAATCTTGTCGTTTAGATCATAAAACTGATAAACTCCAGGTTTTTCTGGCAGTACTTTTAGTTTTAATTGAATGGATTCGCTTTTGGCCGACATAATTCAAAAATAAGAGAAAATGTCGCTTTAATCGTCCAATAAACAGAATAAAGGGAGAGATTTTTATTTCGAAATTAACTCGAAGAGTTCGTTCAAGTTTGGCGAAATGATGATTTCGATTCTACGGTTTTTCGCTTTGTCTTCAGAATCAACAGGTATAAATTCAGATCGCCCTGCAGCCATTAATTGCGTCGGATTGATGTTTGAATTTGCTAACATGATTTCAATAACTGAAGTTGATCTCAAAACAGAAAGTTCCCAGTTGTTTTTAGGATGCTTACTACTGGCCATTTTATCTGTATCCGTATGACCCTCAACAATAATTTCAAGATCCTTTTCAGTCTCTAAAACTTTGGCTAAGTCAATTAATGCTACTTGACCTTCAGTTTCAACGGAAGTACTGCCTGATGCAAATAGTAGTTTTGCTTCAAGACTCACATAGATTTTACCGTTCTTTTCTTCAATGGAAAGCCCTTTGTTCTCGAATCCTTTAAGTGCATTGGTTACTTTATTTTTCAATTCCTGTACAGCTTTGTCTTTATCGGAAATCATTTTTTCAAGCTCATTAACGCGCTGTTCACGTTCAGCTAAAAGCATTTGTTTTGTTAAAAGTTCTTTTTCAAGGGCCATTAACGCATCTTCTTTCTTTTGCAATTCAATTTGTTTCTGTTGTAAATCGGCTTGTAATGTTGCAGTTTCACGCGCACCAGAAAGACGCAATTTATCGTAGTTTGTTTCTAATGTCTCATTAATCTGTGCAAGCTTGTTGTATTTAGCTAAAAGCGTTCTGTGTTCTTGACCTAAATTTGTTGTATCTTTTTTAAGGTGATCTGCTTCTGCTGAAAGAACTTCAAAACGTGATTGTAAATCGGTAGCTTCTGCTTCGTAATTAAGAGAACTATTTTTGAACTTGCTCAGCTCTTCGCTACATTGTTTTTCTTTTTCCAGAAGTTCATTATAACGTTTTGCGGGTACACAGGCCGTCATTAAAACTAAAGATGCTACGATTCCAACAAGTCCTTTCATAATTGATGATTTTAAACAAAGATGAGAAGAAGCTAGGCGTGAAATGGAGTGATTCTATTGATTTTATGCACATCAAACATTGAATAACCCTAAATTGATACTTTTATGGCGTAGTAATTGAATTGAAAACATAAACGAGGAAGATGAATAAAGTACTGAATACGCTAATTGGATTGTTGTTTTTAGTTAGCTGTGGGGTTTCTAAGGATACGGATGCTGTAATTGAAAATGTTCAAGAGACTGTGAAATCAATTTCTTTTGAACTGGTAGGGAAAGGAAATCTGGGTGGAGCAGGAGAAGAAGGTATTTTTGAGTCTAATGTAATTGTGCAAACAAGGGCTGAATGGGATGCTCTAATTTCTAAAATGGATGCAACTAACATTGAATCGAAGCATTTTGAAATTCAAGACATCGATTTTGGTTCGAGTACAGTGTTGGCTTGTTTTGATAAAGTTCAAGGTACAGGAGGACATTCTATAAAGATCTACGAAATTATTGAAGGCCATCAAGAGTTATCAGTTCATATTAAAAAATCAGCTCCAAATGAAATGGCAACATCAGTAATGACGCAGCCGTACTACATCGTAGTAATTGATAAAACAACTAAGAAAATTGTTTTTAACTAAAAAAGGGAGCGTTTAGCTCCCTCATTAATTACTTTACTATAAACTGTTCGGTTTTTATTCCGTTTGGTGTTTTAATTTTTAAAAAGTAAACACCTGGGGCCAACGCATTCGTGTCAAACATAACGATATTTAATCCAGCATTTGCTTCAATACGATGTTGTTGAATTTTCTTCCCTTGTAAATCTTGTATTATTATTTGTACCTCCTCGGATTGATTAAGGCTAAACTCTACATTTAACTCGTTATCTGTTGGGTTTGGATACATGGAAAAATAATCAAAAGCATTTGTCTCAGAAATTCCTACCGCAATTACATCATCTGAAGGAGAACCTTCGTATAGGTTGATATTGTCTATGTAAAAGTTATTTCCTCCATCATTTTCAAAATTAAATTTGAATTTAAACCCTCCTGTGAAAAAAGTAGATGTAATGTTTGTAACGTGTACCGTGGTCCAGTCCGTTTCTGAAGTTGGGATCCATGGTGAGTTTTGAACGTTGCTCGAGAGCACATTTCCATGCATTGTTTTTCGAAGCGTCCAATCTTCTTCACAATCTTCAGCAACATAAAGACGTAACCACTCATCGTCCGTCGATGTTCTTTTTTTGTATGAATATCTGAAACTAAGCGTAAATGAACCAGTACTTGGGTCAATACTCGACAGGTCAATCGGGCCAGAAATAAGTTCATCTATACTTCCTTGTCCCTGTCCATGATTTGCTAAACGTACACTCTTTGATCCACTTAACGATGCCAAGGTACTTACTTCAAATGTTGAGTTATTGTCCGGGTTATTTGTTGTCCAATCATTTGTTGCATTTAAAGTGGAAATTGATTCGAAACCTTCGAAGTATGGCAACGTTTCTGAATCGATTATGTTAATGTAATCACTAAAGTAAACGGAATCACTTCCTGCACTATTTGTTACTACCAACGCGGCATCTTGTAAACCTGAAACGTTGTAGCAAACGGTTGGGTTTTGATCTGTTGAAGTTGATGGTGTACCATTTGGAAAATACCACATGTAAGTTGAGCTTCCGTCAACATTGATGGATTCATCAAATACTTCAGCACATGCAGTGTTGCTAATAGATGAACAGAGAACACTCATATCTGCGTATGGATTACTCCATGCACAACCAAACTCTCCTGGTAACTTGCGAATCGCAATTGCTCGTTCACTTCTCGCGTTATTTGGTCCCAATGCGCGAACACTGAACCAATTTTCATCTGTGGATAATGCAGAAACAGTTAAGTTCGTTGTGGTAGAGGTTCCTATTGAGTCCATGTATTTGGTTCCCAACATACTTACTTCATATCCTGTTGCTCCTGTAACGGCGCTCCAAGTAATATTAACTGAATCAGGGCAAGACCATCCGAAATCTAAGTTGGTAGGTGTTCCTAAAATTGTAAAAACTGCATTTGATTCATCGGTACTTGATCCGCGTGTTACACGTACTTTAGCAAGTCCGGTTACTGTTGATGGTGCACTCCAATTGTAATGTCTTAAATCTGATGATACAGTTGCAATTGAATTCCAAGAGGAACCATTGTCTGTTGTGTATTCCAAATTAAAATCTGTTGTATTATCAGTAGCGTCCCAACGTATCGTTTGAGTAATACCAGGATTCAATCCTTCTCCACCATTTGGATAAGTTAATCTTACTTCATCTTTTCCATACTCATACACAAGGAAATATTCTTGCGGACCTTGAGGTATCGCAAAACCTGAAATATTGATGGTATACGTTCCTGGGAGTGGGTTTGAAATTGTAACCTGTTCCATATTATTTAGGTTGTCTGTTGCGCGAATCGCATCATCATCGAGTGTTGAAGCATTCGCTGCCGAGTTTAATACCCAAGGATCAAAAGAAACCAATGCCGGATCTGTAACAACCATATTCAAATCATTCACTAAAGCAATAGAAGCATTTGTTGAACCTTCATAATCGGTCCAATATAACATGACCTTCAATTCTGTAGCTCCAACCGGAACTGTAATCGTATGATTTGAACTTCCTCCTTGTGATATACTTCCACTTTGATAATTGTTTAATACTAAAAGATCATACGCTTTTCCAACATTAATTCTGCCCCATCCATGCTTAAAGTCTGGACCTGGGTTTCCTAAATCTTTGGCTGTATTTAAAATACTTGCCTTGATTAAGGCCGAGTTTGGATTTGCTCCGCCATTCAGATCTTTATACGCATGATAAAGTTGAGCAATGGATCCAGCAACTCCTGGACACGACATGGAAGTTCCTGTTTTTGTACCGTAGTTGTAATCAGGAATTGTGGAGTAAACACTTGTTCCAACTCCGCAAATATCAGGTTTAATTCTACCGTCCGTAGCAGGACCTCTACTGCTTGAACTGTTTAATCCGTCTTGGTGATTTAAGTTTCCAACAGCGATGACATTTTTACCAGATTTATGACCACCTGTAATGTTCCCCCAATTTGATCCAGCACCATATCCGCAGTCAGTAGTCCCAGAGTTTCCTGCAGAAAAGACATGAATTAAAGATGGCATTAATCGAACTTGTTCATCTAAATCACGTGTTAACCCATCATAGCCTCCATTACATCCTGAACTGTAACTTTTTGATGTAATTACCATATCGTTGTTGGCGTACAAAGTTGGCACATCATAATAGTTTTGATTGCTTGAATTGTAAACCAATAAATCGGCTCCAAAAGCCATTCCTCTTGTTTTTGGATCAAGATTTCCGGCCCCCATAATGGTTCCAGCTACATGATCTCCATGGTCATCTAAGGGGTCTGAACTGCAATTGCACTCTGATTGATCGTTACGACCTTGATAATCAATATGAGGACCGATAAATCCATCATCTTGCATCATAATTGTCATCCCTGTTCCGTCATAATGAAGACCAGAACTATAATCAGATGCGATGGTATTACTTCTGTGACTTGTTCTTCCCACCAAGTTTTCAGGTTCTGCCGGTGCGGATAAAGTTTCAAAGTATGAAAAACAAGGCAAAGCATAAAGTGCACTTAATTGGTTTAACTCAACACGAATTACATACGTGTTTTTTGTAATAGACTGAATTAATTGGCCTTTCACAGTATTCAAGGAATTCAATATGGTTTTTTCTGTTATACCGTTAAATACACGTGCGTTTAATTCAATTTTTGTTTCGCCAAATAACGTCCAATGCGGATAGATTTCTTTTGCAAGATCTCTTGATAGTTTAAATTTTGATTGAATTGGCTCTACGCTAAACACTTCGTAATCGGCAAGTATTGAAAGGTCTGTGCCGACTTTAATTTTTGCAAAAAAAGCATTTCTTGGGAGGTAATCTAAAAGTTGAACACCCTGATTTGAAAGTTGTTGTTTTTCGGTACTTGTTGGAATATGTTGAAATTGTATTAAACTAAAATAAGATCCTTCAACTATTTCTGACGATAGAATATTTGGTGAAAAGTCAGAAGTTCTATTCATCTCATATTCACCTGAATTGAAAAAAATAGATTGTTGTTCCTGCGCTTGAATGGTGAAAGCCATAAAAAACGCTATGATTAATTTAAAAAATGAATTCATCGCTTGAGAAAATTGTGAATAGCTAATATACAGAAAACAAAACAGTTCGGAAGATTCTACTCAAACAATGGACAACTAGATGTTGTAGTCTTACGGGGTTTACATGTGGTGAATCGTAAGGAAATTTCATGGGTGTTTTTTGCACCCAATTGTATTTTTGAGAGGTTATAATCAAATGAATAAGCAATAGAGAATTGTTCTTGAATTTTAATGTTTACAAGGGCAATTAATGCATCTGTATTTCGATAACCTATTCCTAATCCGATGGTGTTTTTAATATCAAGCATTAAATTTAAATCTAGAGAAAGTGGTCCTTTAGGAGGTATACGTAAGATTCCAGCAGGGGTAAGTGAAATAGATTCATTAACACTCAGTTGATAACCTGCATTCAATGAAGCATGAAATCGATTTCTTGAGTTAAGTCCAACATTATTCCATTTACTAGGAATTAAGTTTTTCAATGTTAAACC
Source organism: Crocinitomicaceae bacterium (assembly GCA_041596895.1). GTDB lineage: Bacteria > Bacteroidota > Bacteroidia > Flavobacteriales_D > Crocinitomicaceae > UBA4466. The sequence continues at coordinate 19,207 of JBFHHS010000001.1, forward strand.
AAAATAATACCGCTCAGCATTAAACCAAGCTCCAAACGAAGCATCTGGTGTTACAATTGACCCTTCATTCATTGCGGCTGGATCTGGCTCGTTTCCTTGGAGTCCTGAAGGATCATATCCCAATTGCATGATTCCACCATATATTCCAAGTGAAAGTCGCTTGTATTTATCAAAATTGAAATGTGCGGCATAAGCAGCGTTCAATCGGTTTACATTAAACTGTCCTATTTGATCTGTTTCAAATTTAAACCCTGTTCCGTGTCTCGCACTTAGATATTGTTTTCGTTTAGCCGCTAAAGGAATACTTACAGAAAGAAAACCACTGTTTGGAGCACCTTCAAATCCAACCCACTGTAAACGATATAGCGTGTGAATATCCACACATTTTTTAATTCCAGCATGTGCAGGGTTTTCAGCAAATTGATGCATCGACCATTGGCTGTACTGGGGTAATTGCTGACTCCGAGAGGTCAAGGCGAATAACAGACAAGAAAGAAGAAGAATGGATTTCATCTTATCGAATTACGGTAATTGAACCTTTATATTGTTGATTGTCCTCATCGTTTAATTCCAGAACATAATAAAACACTCCTTCAGTAACTGTTCCGGAACGAACCGTTCCATCCCAAGCTTTGCTTGAACTGTATGCTCGAGATTGAAACACCTCCTGACCCCACCTGTCATAAATATGAATAGAGTTGTCGGGATAGTCTTCTATCCCTTCAATAATCCAAAGTTCATTAATATCATCACCATTCGGAGAGAACATATTTGGTATGAATAGCCCATCAGAAACTGTAATAGTTAGGTAGTCAGATAGTGTACAACCATTCTCTGTTGCTGTTAAGGTAATTGTTGTGGTTTCTTCTGGAAAAACGATGGTATTTAATACGAGCGGGTTAGAAAATAAAAATGCAGGCTCCCAATTATAGACAGGTGCACTGGTAATTCCATTAATACTGACTGCTGTTCCAGGAGATATGGTTTGGTCCGCTCCAGCTTCAATATTAAATGAATAAACTGCAATTGGAGGACTGTCTGAAGATACAATTTCGATGCAGTTCGTGTAACAACTATTTTCTACAGTTACGACGTCGCCATCTAACAAATTAGAAGTAGAAAACACATTCGTATCTGTTACTGCAACTAGTTCAGAATTGATGTACCAATTATAAGATAAACTATCCGGACAATCGGTTAAAGATGCTTGAAAATAAACAACTTCATTTAGACAAATTGACGTCGAACTTGCCGTCAATGTAACTCCAGGTGTTGGTCGTGTTACTCCAGTCCCAGTTACTTCCATATCAAAGGTGCATTCTGCTGCTGAGGTAATTCCAGCCCCAGTGTTGTCGCCATCAACAACAATGTAATAAGTGGTATTTGCTGGTAAGCCTACTGCATTTAAACTAAATGGTCCTGCACCATTGGATATGCAATTTCCAACCTGATTATATGATGCTGAACTACATGGTGTAGGAGCTTCAAGAATAACCGCCTGAAGTTCTGTGTCTTGACCTGGATTGATATTGAAATTCAAGTTTGTAAAATTGACAGTGACATCTCCTCCAGTTGAATTTGTTGTGAAGGTAAACCAAATACTATTTTGTGTTGTAAAGCAGAAGTTAAAATCGTCTTCACACCCAGCGCAAAAAGTAACGTTTGCTCCTATGTTATTAAGACTAAAAACAGTGTTTGGACAAACTTCAAATGCGGTTGAACATCCGTTATATATCTCTTGAGTTCTAGCAGAATTTACTGAGAACAAAAGCATTAACAAAAAAATAACACCCGATTTATTCATAACGAAAACCCTTGTCTTTTCTAGTATTTTAACCAAAAATAAGATAATTTTGCACACCAATTAGTAGTATTAGGGCTTTGTTTACAGGCTTTTAGTATGCTTTGGCACAATAATAGAACTTTAAATCCTACTAATTAATTAAATCTATGCTTATGAAAAGAATAATTACACTCGGAATTTTCCTATCCTTTGCGTTAACTAATTTTGCTCAAAAATTGGATTACGATAACGATTCAAAATGGTTTTTTGGATTGAACGCTGGGGCGGCATGGAATACAACAGACGTTAAAAATAAAACCAACATTGGTTGGGGGTTTATCCTTGGTCGATCCTTCAATTATAATTATGGTAAGAAGATCAGTTTTGACCTGAGATTGAGATACCTCAACGGTAAATGGTATGGACAGGATTATGATACTACAACTACGTTGGGTTATAATGAAGCGTATGCGCCATTGTCAGGACCAATAGCTGGTTATGATACAACTTCCGGTTATTTGATTAATAATTTTCAGGCTGATGTGCATGAGCTTGGTTTAGAACTCGCTCTTCATTTAAATTCGGTTCGTGAAACACATGGTTGGGATCCTTACATCTTTGGTGGAGCCAATATTGTATGGAATCAAACGTATGGCGATTTAGTTTATATAGATTCTTTGGGAGAGTATTTATATAATTATAGTCCTTCTGGAATGACAAAGCCAGAGTGGAATTTAATGACGGACGATACGTATGATAATGCTTTAGATGGAAGTAATCAAAATAAATACAACGTTGATTTCATGCCAAGTTTAGGTATCGGTTTAGGGTATCAAGTAGGACCTCGTTTTTCTGTTGGAGTTGAACATAAAACAACATTCGCATTGAAAGATGTTTTTGATGGATATGTAAATCCAGAGAAACGATGGGGACTTTTTGAAAATGATATCTATCATTATACTTCGGCATACTTAAAATTCAATTTTAGAAGTAGACACAGAGAACAGCACGATGAAACAATTATCGTTGAAGATGATCCAATCATGGTTGGTTCGGGAGATTGTGATGAGCCAAGAATTAAAATTTCAAGTCCATCATCAAGCTCAATTAACGTGACATCACAAGAGTTTACAGTTCGGGCAAAATTTGAGTTCGTTTCAGGAAGAGACAACATTCAGTTTTCTGTAAATCAAAATGCTTCTACAAACTTTGCATTCAATGCAGCAAATGGAAATTTTGAAGCACCAATCTTTTTACAACCAGGAATGAATACGATCATCCTGTCTGCGGGTAATGGATGTGGACGTGATGAAGAAACAATGAATATTAATTATACTCCTTGTACAGATCCAGTAGTATCATTTATTGCTCCTTCAAACGGAGGGGACAATGTGGAGCAGTCGTCATATATGGTTTCGGCTTCCATTGCCGGTGCTGAAAGTATTCAGTTTATTGTGAATGGAGTCAACACTTCAGGTTATAGTTTCAACGCAAATACGGGTGCATTTTCTGACCGTATAAACCTGAAACCGGGTTCTAATGTTATTCGTATTATAGCCACTAATAGTTGTGGCAACGACGAACAAACAGTGTCAATTAATTATACAGAGTGTGCGTTTCCAAAGGTTAATATTAGCGGAGGAAACACAATCAATGTGGACGAACCTACTTATGATTTAAGGGGAACTGTTACAAACGTTTCTTCCAAAAGCAATATTTCATTCAAAGTGAATGGAATTACAAAATCGTTTATTTATAATACTTCATCGAAGTTAGTTCAAAGTGTAGTTGCTCTAAAGTCTGGGTCGAATACGATTCAAATTTCCGCAACAAATGATTGTGGAAATGACACAGAAACAATCACGGTGATTTACACGCCTTGTATTGCTCCTCAAATTCAAATGATTGTACCAACACAATCAAGCTTGATTACTGAAGGGGGAACACAGCAAATTCAAGCGAAATTGTTTAACGTTAATCACACTAATGAAATTACATTGACTGTAAACGGTGCGGTTCAAAGTGCAGGTTCATTTAATAGTGTTACAAAGATTTATAATAAAACGGTTTCATTGAATGCGGGAACCAACACGATTCGTTTAGATGTGGATAATGGTTGTGGCGTAGATTCTAAAACTTTTATTGTAACATACAGACCATGCATTGCTCCGGCAATTACAATGATTTCTCCAAGTACGCCAAATTCGGCTACCACAAATGGAACCATGTTGGTTAAAGCACAAGTTGCAAATGTAGCTTCTGTAAACAACATCATGCTTAAAGTGAATGGTGTAATCTTAACAGGAGGAACGTATAATTCAAATACGAATATGTTTGAACGCGCTGTTTCTTTATCACAGGGAAACAATACAATTCAAATTACAGCGACAGGTGATTGTGACACTGATATTGAAACGTTTAATGTTAATTATAGTAATTGCGCTGATCCAATTGTAACGATGATAATGCCTGCAACGGTAAATTCAAACGTAATCGCAGGAACAATGCTGGTTAAGGCAATAGTTTCAAACGTCAACTCTGCAAGTCAAGTTGTGTTAAAACTGAATGGAAATGTTGTTACAGGAGGATCCTTCAATGCTTCAACTGGTTTATTCCAAAAATCAATATCATTAAACTCAGGAGCGAATGTTATTTCAATAACAGGAACAAATGATTGCGGAATGATTTGCGAAACGGTAACAGTGAACTACACACCTTGTATTACTCCTGTTATCACAATGATTTCTCCAATTTCGAGTAATTCAACAGTTAATGCTTCAACAACTACAATTAAAGCTTCAATTTTAAATGTAAGTAGTGTCAATGATATTCAGTTGTTAGTTAATGGTGTTGTAATTAATGGAACATTCAATTCTTCTACAAAGATCTTTACAGCGAATGTTGGACTGAATGCTGGTAGAAATACAATTCAATTAACTGCTAATAGTGATTGTGGGAATGATGTTGAAAATGTTATTATCAATTATGAGCTCCCATGTCAGGAACCGACGGTTGTATTGAATACACCTATAAATCAATCGACAACATCAAATACAAGTCAGTTGATTCAAGCTACTGTAATGAATGTTACGGGTGTAAATCAAATTCAATTGAAGGTAAACGGAATGGTAATAGCAGGTGGAACATATAACAGTGCGACACATCTTTTTGAAAACACGATTACATTATCAAAAGGAAATAACACAGTTGTCGTTACTGCAACGAATGATTGTGGAGTTGATAACGCTACATCAACTGTGACCTTTGCTCCATGTTTATCTCCAGTTGTTGGTATGATTGTTCCCGCTGTTTCATCATCGACGGTTCAAGATCAATCGTTAGTTTTGAAAGCAACAATTACAAATATTTCAAATGCATCTGAAGTACAGGTGAAATTGAATGGGGTAATTCAATCAAATGGAACCTACAGCAGTGCGACGAATTTGTTTATTAAAACATTGGCATTGGTGAATGGATCAAATACAATACAAGTTTCGGCTACTACAGATTGTGGTACGAACTCAAAAGTGTTCACGGTAAATTATGAACCATGTTTGAGCCCAGAAGTTTCAATGATTGCTCCTACAAATGACGAACTGAATACTTCGCAAGCAACTTACAATGTAAAAGCGAATGTTACACACGTTTCATTATTGAGTCAAATCGAATTGAAACATAATGGAGTAATTGTAAATGGAGGGTCATTGAATGGCACTTTATTTCAAAACAATGTGAACTTAGTTAAGGGGTTAAACAAGTTTGAAATTAAAGTTACAACGGAATGTGGTTCAAAAACTATTGCGTTTAATTTGAATTTCGTTCCATGTACTGAACCAACAGTCTCAATAATTCTTCCAAGAAAAGAAGGATCAGTAGTTGCAACAGAATCCATTCAAATTCAAGCAGAGGTTACTGGGGTGAGCTCTGTAAATCAAATTGTGGTTAAATTAAATGGAGTTGTAATTCCTGGGGGAACATATAATGCGCAAACAAACATTTTTAATCATAACGTTTTATTAAATGAAGGAAATAATTTGATTTCGTTTACAGTCACAAATGATTGCGGAAGTTATACTGAGTCAAGATCAATTATCTTTGAGTCCTGTGTTGCTCCAACGGTGAATATTACTTCTCCTGGGAACGACGATTCATTGGATGTAAATACAGTTCTCTTAAAGGCAAATATCCAAAACGCTCAATCTTTAAGTCAAATTAGCTTAAGGGTGAATGGGGCGTTAATTGGTGGTGCTACATTTAATCCAATGACGGGTTACTTCGAAAAACTAATAACTTTAGGTTATGGTGCTAATAACGTTGAACTTACAGTAACAAATGATTGTGGAACAGATAACCAAAGAATACAACTTCACTATGTGAAGTGTCAAGAACCGGTAATCTTAATTTTGGCTACTGGAACAGCAATGACGTCTAGTACGATATTGGCTAGAGCACACATCGATCACATAACTTCTGCCTCTCAAGTGAAGTTTTACCTCAATGGAAACTTGGTAACAGGAGGTACGTTTGACCCAAGTACAAAATATTATGAGAAGAGTGTAGATTTAATTGCAGGAACAAACACGTTGAGATTCGAGGCTACAAACGAATGTGGTGAATCAATTGAAAGTGGAAATGCAGTTTACGCACCTTGTACTGTTCCAACGGTTTCTATGACGAGTCCTTCAACTGACATTCAAACAACGGATGCTAGTTACTTAGTGAAAGCCAGTGTGAACGGAGTGATTTCTGCTTCGCAGATTCAAATGATTGTAAATGGTGTGCCTGTTACAGGTGCAAACTACCTAATTATTACTCATACGTATCAGAAAAGTATACCTCTAGTTGATGGTGTGAATACAATTCAGGTGATTGCAACAAATGATTGCGGAACTGTTTCAGATCAGGTGGTGATTACAAAAGGTACAAAGGCTGCAGAGCAAATGATAACTATTTGTCATAAGTCAGGCGGTAAATCGACTACAATGCAAATTCCGATTTCTGATTGGGAGAAGCATAAAGCACATGGTGATCAACTGGGTACTTGTAAACCAACAAAGACAACTAAACCGAAAACAGGTAACGTTGAAAAACCAAAAACAGGTACTGAGAAAGCGAAAGATAAAGCCGTTGAAGAAGGCGAGAAAAAAGTCGAGGAGATTAAAGAAGCAGTAGACCCTAAGGAGAAATCAAAATCAAAATCTAAAACGGATGGCGGCGGAAAATAGCCCAATTCTTTTCATTGAAAAACCGCTCAATTTTTTGAGCGGTTTTTTTTATGCCTCATTCGCAGTGAAGTAATCCTGTATTTACTTTCAAAAATCAATTCATCTAACTATATTCGCAGACTTATTTAGAAAAATAGAAGATGGCAATAATTGGAAAAATTAGAGATAAATCGTGGTTAATCTTAATCATCGTTGGTGGTGCATTAGTAGCATTTATCCTAGGTGATTACCAAAAAGGTTCAACAGGAACAGAGTCTAAGTATGGTTACGGAACCGTTTATGGCGAGAAAGTGAACATGGAAGACTTTAATGAAGCAGTGAATATTGCTGATGAAAATGCACGTAGACAAGCTCAACAACAACAACAAGCTCCTCAACCTGTGGATAAAGCAGCGGTGTGGACTTCTTTTGTGGATAATTTATTGTTAGAGAGAGAATATGAAGCGTTAGGATTAAGTGTTTCTGATGATGAATTTGATGCTTATTTATATGGTAGAGAAGGATTTGATGTAATTCCTGAATTAGCTCAAGGGTTTACAGATTCACTTACTGGAATGTTTAACGAAAAATTACTTCAAGCACGTATTGAAGAAATGGAGTCTTCTAATGATCCAGAAATTCAAAAGCAATGGACGGATTCTAAAGACTATTATATCAATAGAAGAAAACAAGAAAAGTACTTCGCAATTTTAAATCAAGGGGTCTATGTTACAGACCTAGAAGCGAAAAATGAATATGTTGCTCAAAAGGAAATTAAAAGTATTTCTTATGTAGTTGAACGTTTCAATTCAATTAAAGATGCGGACATTGATGCTTCAGATGCAAAAGTGAAAGCTTACTTTGAAGCAAACAAAACAGATAAGAAATACGAAAACAAGCAGTCTTCAAGAGAGGTGAAGTTCTTCGATGTTACTATCGAGCCTTCGAAAGAAGATGTGAAACGTTTTGAAGATGAATTAGCCAAATTAGAAAGCGGTTTAAGATCTGCAAAAAACGATTCTTTGTATGTGATTAAGAATTCAGAAGTGAAGTTTTTCTCTTCTGTAGCTACTTTCAAATCAGATAAAGATGAGAAAGCAAGAAATGGAATGACTTATCCAGATTATATGGATACTGTAATTAAAGCAGCTTCTGTTGGTGATGTTGTTGGTCCATTTGAACATAACGGTTCTATGAAAATTGCTAAGGTGATCGGATTTAACGGGAATCTTTTAAGTGCGCGTCATATCTTAATTGGGGCTCAAAGAACTGACGCTGATGCAGTAGCTAAAGCGAAAAGAAAGGTTGATTCAATCATGCCTTTGTTGACTCAAGCAAACTTTGAAGAATTTGTAACGAAGTTTTCAGATGATCCAGGTTCAAAAAACACAGGTGGTAAATACGAGGACTTTATGGACTATGAAATGGTTCCTGAGTTTAGTAAGTTCGCTACGGATGAGCCTATAGGTAAAATTGGGTATGTACAAACTGATTTCGGATTCCATATCATGGAAACATTAGACCGAAAGCCTGCAAAAGAACCTGTTTTAGCAATCATTCAAAAAACGCTTAAACCAAGCTTAGAAACAATTGATATTAAAGAGCAAGAGGTTTACGACTTACTTTACAAGTTAGATGAAAAATTAGGAGCTCAAAAAGACATAGCGAAGAAAGTTGAATTGTTTGATACAATCGTTTCAAAAGCTGGATATATTTCTAGACCAATTAACATTCAGGAAAACAGTCCAAAAATTTATGGATTCACATCGAAGTTTGCAGAGGATAAAATCCTTCAGTTAGCTTTTGATGCAGATGCTAAAGTTGGTGACTTAGTAAGTGCGCCTATCAAGGACAAAGAAAGATATGTAATAGCAGTGCTATCTTCAATTAAGAATAAAGGAGAAGTAAATTACAACGATGTTAAGTTAGCAGTGAAAAAAGATTTCATTCAAGCGGAAAAAGCAAAACGTATTTCTGCACGTATGATGAATACAAAATCTTTGTCAACGTTAGCGCAATCATTGAAAGGTGCTTCAGTTCAAAAAGCAGAAGTTACTTTTGGAAACCCACAAATTACTGGTGCAGGTTATGAGCCTGAAATCGTTGGTGCTCTTTTCTCAGGATTGAAAGACGGACAAATTACGGTTCCATTAGTAGGTAAAAATGGTGTTTATGTTGCTCAAGTTGAGAAAACAGTAAAAGCTCCAGAAGCAGCGAATTATTTAGTTGAAAAGAATCAATTGTTAAGTGCAGCACGTAACAACATTCAAGGTGCTACAAGAAAAGCATTGGTGAAACAAGCTGACGTAGTAGACAACAGAAGATTCTTTGAAAACAACGTAAGAAGATAAGATTAGAATCTAAATAAGAATTTGATTAAAAAGGCTTCCCTCGGGAAGCCTTTTTTATATCATGGAATATCGGTTCCCTGGGTGCGATTTAATCAATCCATCCATTTCTAATCCAAATAATTCGGTATTTAATTCTGATATTGGAAGTGCGGTTTCCATCGAGATTTTATCTATCTGGATCAAACGATGTTTTAGTAATGATGAAACAATCGCTTTTTGGTTTTCACTTAATGTTTTGAAAATTGATTGCTGATTTTCTTCTTTTATTTCAGACGGATGCCAATTCATTAGATTAAGAAAATCAGATGGGTCTTGCATCAAATGTGCCTTTTGATCATAAATGAGTTTATTGCAACCTTGAGATGCTTCTTTGTGAATTGATCCAGGAAATGCAAAAACATCCCGATTATAATCATTTGCAAGGTTTGCCGTAATTAAAGAGCCTCCTTTGAGCTTACTTTCTATTACTATTGTTGCATCTGCTAATCCAGCTACGATTCTATTTCGTTTTGGGAAGTTCTCGCGATCAGGAATGGTTCCTGGAATAAATTCGGTCATAATACCACCGTTCGCTTGCATACGTTCGGCTAAGGCTTTGTTTCGAGATGGGTATACACGATCTATGCCGTGACCCAATACACCTATAGTTGGAATACCATACTCTATACAGTATCGATGAACAAGTGTGTCGATTCCAAGCGCTAAGCCACTTATTACAGTAATTTGTTGACCTTGAAATGATTGTATTAGTGAACGAACTATTTGGTCGCCATATTCTGTACAGTCCCTTGTTCCAACTATTGCAACGACCTTTTCTGTATTTAATTCAATGGCTCCTTTGGAATAATAAATTAATGGCGAGTCAATACAATTTCTAAGGCGTTCTGGGTAGTTATCGTCAGTATAAAACGTACAATTAATCTGATTTTTCACAAAATAATCGTGGGGCTTTTGAGCTTTTTCTAAGGCCTCCTTTCGCTTTAAACTTTTTACTTGTGTAATTGTAAGGTCTGTTTTTGTGGCCAAATCCTTATCGGATAAAAGAAATAATTCTTCCAATGAATCTAAGCTGAGCATAAGCTCCTTGGCGCGTATAGGGCCAGTTCTATGAAGCATAGTTAGACCTATTTGGTAGTGTAGGTGGTTGTAATTCAAAATAATTGGTATTTTAGGCAACTTGAATTTAAGAAAAAAAAGGATATGAAAAACGTACTACTACTACTTACCTTCATTCCAATCTACCTGTTTTCTCAGGTATCCGGAACCGTGATTGATAAGGACTCTAAAGAACCGATTATTGGTGCTAAAATAATTGCTTCTACGGGTGAAAAAGTGTTAAGCGACATAGATGGTAGGTTTATAATGAACCCGAGAGAATATCCAACTACACTTATTATTTCTGCACAAACATTTTTAACAGATACTGTTTTAATTGAAAAAGCAGGTGACTATGTATTTCGAATGCAAGAGCCTATCCAAGTGATTAAAACCGTGGTGGTTTCAGCTGGAAGAAGAGATCAAGATATTGAAGATGTTTCAATTTCTATGGAAATATTAAAGCCAGAATTAATTGATAATAAAGGTTTGGTTGATTTAGAACAGGCGGTGGATCAAAGTCCCGGCGTTTATGCAATGGATGGTCAAGTGAGTATTCGTGGTGGTTCAGGTTTTGCTTATGGAGCGGGAAGTAGAGTCCTGTTATTGTGGAATGGAATACCAATTATTAGTGGAGATGCGGGAGATGTTAAATGGAACACTGTTCCAATCGAGAATGCTTCTCAAATTGAAGTGATAAAAGGGGCTTCTTCGGTTCTTTATGGTTCTGGTGCTTTAAACGGTATTATTTCATTGACAGAGAGGGAGCCAAGTACTAAAGGGGAACTTCGCGCGAAAGTACAGGCTGGAATTTACGATAACCCGAAACGAGCAACGTTGAAATGGTGGTCATCTAATCCTATGTTTTATCAAGGAGAAGTGTTTTACGGGAAAATGTATAAAAAGTTTGGATATACAATTTCTGTCAATGGGTTCACCAATGAAGGTTTTAAACAAGGTGAAACCGAAGATCGTGGACGTGTTTCTGGTTCTTTGTTCTTCCGACCGGAGAAAATAAAGAAAATGAAAATTGGTGTGGGATATAATGTTCAATATCAAAAAACAGGAAACTTTATTATTTGGCAGAGTGATACTTTTGCATACACTCCAAGTGGTGGTGCCGACACAAGTGATCCAGCATCAACCTTAACTTACAATAGCGGAGTAACAGCGAGCATTGACCCTTATTTAAAAGTCTACGATAAATACAATAACCTACATTCTGTAAAAACAAGGTATTATTTTGTTGATAGAACCAACTTGACGAATGCTTCACAATCTACATCATCAGGGGTATTGTACGGTGATTATCAATTTCAACGTAAATGGAGTAGAGGAACGGTATTAACTGCAGGATTGACTGGGTTAAGAACTGATGTAAAATCAAATCTATTTGGAGATCACTACTCGAATAACTATGCTGTTTATACCCAGTTTGAACGTAGATTTAAAAAGTTAGATATTACTGGTGGACTTCGATTAGAGTACTTTGAACAAGACAATATGCGTGGCGATTCTGATTTCTATTTCGGTAACGATACAAGTAGTATGACTAAGTTGCCGATTTATCCAATTCTTCGTCTTGGAGCACATTATGAGTTATTTAAATTTACACACATAAGAGCATCATTTGGCCAAGGGATTAGATACCCTTCAGTTGCTGAGCGTTATACTACAACTTCGGTTGGGGCACTTAACATTTTTCCAAATCAGAACTTACGCCCGGAAACAGGTTGGGCAGCAGAATTGGGTATAAAACAGGTAGTGAAAATTGGAAAAAATTGGAAAGGTATCATTGATGTTGCCGGTTTTATAAATCAGTATGATAATATGATGGAGTTTACGTTTGGGGTTTATCTTCCTGAAGGAATTACCGTTTCAATTGATCCTGAAGCGCCAAACTATTTTGGCAATTACGTAGGTTTCCAAGCTCAAAATGCAGAGAAAGCCAGAATTACAGGTGCAGAATTTTCATTTAATAGTCAAGGTAAAATTGGTGAAGTTGAGTTAACGTCATTAATTGGGTATACTTATATGAATCCGATTAGTTTGAATAAAGATTCGGCATATGTGGCCACATTTTCTGATTCAAATACAAACATATTGAAGTATAGGTTTAATCACCTTGCTAAAGCCGATGTTGAAGCAACTTGGAAAGGCATTAGTGTTGGAGTTTCAGCACGCTACAATAGTTACATGTCTAATGTTGATAGAACTTTCGTTGAAGGAATTGAAGTATATGGATTGGAAACCATTCAAATTTTACCTGGATTAAAACAATACCGTGAGAAGAACAATAAAGGTAGCGTTGTATTCGACGCTAGAATTGGATATGAATTTATGGAACATTATCGTGTTGGATTCGTAGTAAGTAATCTGTTAAATGAAGAATATGTTGGTCGCCCTGGTGATATTCAGGCTCCAAGAACATTCTTGTTACAATTACAACTAAAGTTCTAATGAAAATAATTGGTGTTATTCCCGCGCGCTATGCGTCTTCTCGATTTCCAGGAAAACCATTGATAGACTTAAAAGGCAAGTCTATGATCCAAAGGGTATACGAAGGTGCTGTGAAGTCAGAAATGTTAAGTGAGGTAATTGTCGCTACAGATGACCAACGAATTTATGACGAAGTCAATCGTTTTGGCGGAAAGGTTCAAATGACATCAGAAAATCATACAACTGGTACGGACCGTTGTGGTGAGGTTGCAGACAACATCAATGCAGACATCATTATCAATATCCAAGGAGATGAGCCTTTAGTTGATTACAGACAATTGGATCAACTGTGCGCTGCGTTTGAAGATGAAACTGTTGGAATTGCGACCTTGGGAATTAAAGGAGTTTCGGCTGAAGAACAAAACAATTCGAATAGAATAAAAATCGTTTTGGATAAGCAAAATAATGCACTCTACTTTTCTCGAAGCCCAATCCCAAACACGGCTAATGCAAACCTTGATGCGGTCAATCAATTTGATTTTTACCGTCATATAGGTCTTTACGCATACCGCAAAGAAACATTGATGGAGTTGGTGAATCTTGAGAAAACCCTTTTAGAACAAGTAGAGTCGTTGGAGCAATTGAGATGGTTGTATAACGGATACGGTATTCGCGTGGTAGAAACAACGATTGAAACGCCAAATATTGATGTACCCGAAGATATAGAAAAGGTCTTAAGGGCGCTTTAGTTTTACTCATCGTTTTTCCTTAAATTTGTATTAATGACAACTATTGAACATCTTATTGGCGATTTATTGTTGAGACATAACTGTGTTATCGTGCCTTCTTTTGGAGGGTTCGTAGCAAAGCAAGTTTCTGCAAAAATTGATTATGCTTCAGGAAAAATGCTTCCTCCTAGCAAGTCCTTGTTGTTCAATAAACAGTTAATCAATAATGATGGACTTCTCATAAACGAATTGTCCTTGGTGAACGGTCTTTCTTTCGATGTTGCTTCTACTGAAGTAAAAGAAAAGGTAAAAGGGTGGCAAGAAGCATTAAAAAAAGGTCAACGTATCGAGTTAGATCGTGTGGGTTATTTATATGCGGATGAAGAAAAAAACGTTTGTTTTGAGCAAGATCGTTTTTTCAACTTGTTACTTGAATCTTATGGCTTAGGAAAAGTTCACTTCTTGTCTGAAGAAGATGTTCAAATTGCAGAGCGAATTACTATTCAGCGCGAATTGGCAAGTTCAATCGTGGTTGAAGAAAAAGCACCACTCAAAAAGGTACAGGAAACGAATAAGGATGAAGTGGAAGAAATTCCAGTAATAGCACATCCAGTGATTGAAGAAAAGCGCAAATCAAAAGCGTGGAAATATATTGCTGCAGCTTGTTTTTTACCAATTGCGTTCTATTCCATTTGGATTCCAATGAAAACGGATGTTCTTGAGTCGGGAATGCTCTCTTTTAAAGATTTCAATCCGTTTCATAAAACAGCGAATGCTGAATACAAAAAAGAAGCAATATCTTTTGATAATGACTCTTCAAAAGAACACAAATCATTAGAAGAAAAAGTAAAAGAACTCCCAAGCGAAGTAGAGGTTTATACGTATAAGTACGACGATGAACTGTACATTCCTGTAGCCCTTGAAAAGAAGTCAACACAAGGGGATGTGCCGCAAATCCCTTCAACAAATGAGACTTTTGAAAATGAAGCGATGCATTTTGTGGTAGGCTGTTTCGGTGACGAATCAAACGCTGTTAATCTTGTTTCCAAATTAAAGGAAAACGGGATGAATGCGAAGATCATTGATGTACACAATGGCTTACATCGTGTGTCAGCTGGGTCAGGTCTTTCTATGGAGGCAATCTTTCAAATCCGTGAACAAGCAAGTGCTTTAGGTTTCACAGGGTGGACCTTAAAATAGCATAACATTCTTCCTGTTTTTCAGCTTGGTACGTTTTTTAGTATTGTTATCTTTGAGTAACTAAAACAAAAACAATATGATAAAAAATATAATTACCATCGCATTTGTGGGATTTGCATCTTTCGGCTTTGGTCAATTCGGAAATTCTACTCCGGCGTCAAATGCAGAAGGAAGTGAATATAAATTTCAAAAAGTAGCACATTTAGATGCTACTCCTGTTCAGAGTCAAGGTTATACAGGAACTTGTTGGAGTTTTTCAGCATTATCTTTCTTTGAGTCAGAATTAATGAGACAAGGTACGGCAGATCCAGCATTATTATCTGAGATGTACATTGTGCGTAAGGCGTATGAAAGTAAAGCCACAAAGTACATTCGTATGGATGGTAAAATTAACTTCTCAGAAGGAGGAGCATTTCACGATATTCCTTATGTAATCAGAAATTATGGAATCGTTCCTTTAGAAGTTTATGACGGATTGAACTATGGTTCGGATAAACATAATCATAGTGAAATGTTTAGTGTTTTAGATGGTGCTGTGCAAGGTCTTTTAGAGCACATGAAGAAGCGTAATGTTAAATCGTTGACTTCTGCATGGAAAACAGCCTTAAATGGAATATTGGATGCTTATTTAGGTGAAGACATAACGGAATTCGAATTTGAAGGAAAAAAATATACGCCTAAATCTTATGCGGATGCAATTGGCTTAGATATGGACGATTATGTTTCGTTGACTTCTTTCACTAATCATGAAATGAATAAAGAATGCATGCTTGCTATTCCGGATAACTGGGCTTGGGGAAAAAGCTATAACGTTGAGTTGGACGACTTGATGGATGCTTGTGAATATGCGCTTAAAAATGGTTTTTCAATTGCTTGGGGTGCGGATGTTTCTGAAAAAGGATTTAGTTTTTCAAATGGACTTGCAATTAACCCTATAGATGAAGAAACAATTTCTGTGACTGGAAATGATAATAAGAACTTTTCAGATGCTGGGGCAAGTAAAACATCCAATGCGTTTAAAACACCAGTAGATGAAGTAAAGGTTACAGCTGAAATTAGACAAGAAGGATACGAAAATAAAACAACTACAGATGATCACGGAATGCATATTGTTGGTTTGTATAAGGATCAAAACAATACGCGTTATTTCTTAGTAAAAAACTCTTGGGGAACTGGAAATTACCCTGAGGGATATCTTTACGTTTCTGAAAGCTATTTTAAATGGAAAACAATCAATGTGTATCTACATAAAGATGGTTTATCGAAAGCAATGAAAAAACAATTAGAATTGAAGTAGTACTTTTCAATCAAATTAAAAAAAGGGGGAAAACAATTGTTTTCCCCTTTTTGTTTTAGAAGTTAAGAAACCCTTCTACTTCGCGTTCGAACTCTTCATCAGTCACTTTGCTATAGATGGGAATAATAGGTTCCTCAGAGGCTTGAGTCGTTTCTTTTGCCAAGTACATTTCACCGTCGATAATCTTAAGACTAATTAGTACAATGTCTATTCCTTCTGGAATTTTTTCAAAAGTGTCGTAGCTAGAGAAACGATCATATCCGTCAGGAGCGGTTAAACTGTTTATCGAAGGAAAAATCAGGTAAATAATTTCGGACCCAAGACCAATATCCACCTTTTTTAGTTTTACAGTAATATCCTTTCCAGGGTAATCTGCCAAAGCGCTTCTATCACAGTTCACATACCCCATTTGAGTAACATTGAAGAGGTACTTTTTCTTTTCTTCTGCTTTCTCTGCATTGATTTCACCATTTTTAACCCCTTTATTATAAATGCGTTTGTCTTCTCCTTTGATTGATTTATTGTTGTTTGCGAAAAAGCGAAATAGTTTGACACCTGCTTTTGCTGCGCCACTAGTTTCAGAAATTTCATCTAAAGCAAAGTTTCCTACTTCTTTTCCAACTTCAACAGCGAGTTGCTTAAAGTCGATTTTAGAGGGTTTTTGGTAAGTTGGAATATTATTAAGTTCCCATTTAATGCCATTTGCTGATTCTACACCATTATATAATTGCATATCAGATTTATATCCAATAGAATCTTCTCTTGGTACGCCAATGGTTATTGGCTTTTGTAGGTCTAATGATTCACCCTTTTCATCACTGGCCTCAATATAAAGCATACCGCCAGACTCTAACCATGTACCTGAGGTTGTTTTGGTGTTTAGTTTTGCAGCCATAATCGATTTAATGTCGTAAAACTCTTGAACTGATAAATTTACTTCGGTTGGAACGGTACCGTCTTTTCGAACAAATGTTTCTTCCTGAACCAAAAGAAGTGTATGTTTATCGGTAAGCATGGCTTTGCTTTGACTTTGATCAAAAATCGCAATAATAGTATCTGGTACGTATTGTGTGATAAATGCACTCAATTGAAGACTGTCAGCTTCATTTTTAACCTGTTGCGCTCTTGTTATTGTTTGAACCTCCTCTATTTGATCTATTTCCGTTTGGTTGTACTCTAATTCACCATTTTTTGAACCATCAACTGCTGCTTGTTCGTCGTTGGTTATAATCTGGTCCTTGCAGGCATACTTAACAACAAGATGAACGCGCCGATTATTTGAATTATAATCTTGTAGAATTAGCTTCGCATTGTTGTTGTTTTCACCATGAAAATCACTCTTTACAAGAGATTGATATTTTGTTGGAATTAGGTTTTGAATGAACTCCACACGTTTTTTAGAAAGCTGATTGTTATAAAACTGATTACCAGTTGAATCTGTATGCCCAGACAGTTGAATTAATAAAACATCATTATTCAATAATTTAGAGAGTTCATTTTTTACTTGAGATACTGGTGATATTGTTGATTGATCGAAGTCAAAAAAGAAATATGTATCATCATCACACTTTGTTGTTTGTGCATATAGGTTCACAGAAGTTAAACCAAAGAAAACTGTAAAATAGAATAATCGAAGTAGCATAATGTATAGTTTGGTTGGCATCTTTTAACAAATGATATACCAAATTTAAAAATAGACCAAATCATTTTTGTTGAGGAAGAAAAAATTCTAAATTTTTATTTAGAAGCAAAAAGGGGGAAAACAATTGTTTTCCCCCTTTTTGCTTCTAAACTATTAGCTAACTACTACTTTCGCTAATCCAAATTAACATTTGGTTACTTGCTACTCAAAGGTGCTTCTTTAATTTTAATCTAATTTCAGTTTTAATTCATTTTAACTCGCACCTATACCCGTCCAAGTTGAAGAATTTAACCACAGAATCTATCAAAGAGATGCGTGAATCAAGAAAAACTGCAGCTAGAACAAAAGCTCACTTTCTCATAGATACAGTTCTATTTATTTCGTGATTTCAAAACATTTTCAATCTCGTTCAAAGTAATACCTTTTGCTTTTAAAAGAAGTATATAATGGTACATCAAATCAGCAGCTTCATTTTTGAATAAGTCGACGTTATCATCTTTCGCCTCAATGACTAGTTCAATGGCTTCTTCCCCAACCTTTTGGGCTACTTTGTTTATCCCGCATTTGTATAATTCGTTCGTATATGAAGTTGAATCATCGGTGTCAATGCGATCACTAATCGTTTGTTCAAGTGAATAAATGAAGCCTTTATTTGTTTCTTTTGGAAAACAAGAGGTGGATCCTGTATGACAGGTTGGTCCGTCTGGCTTGGCTAGAATTAGAATCGTGTCTTGATCACAGTCAATTTGAATATCTACGACATTAAGATAATTCTGGGATGATTCTCCTTTGGTCCATAGTCTATTTTTACTTCTACTAAAGAAAGTAACGCGTTTTTCTTTTTGTGTTTTTTGAAAAGCTTCTTCATTCATGTATCCCAACATCAACACTTGGAGTGTTTCTACGTTTTGAATAATTGCTGGAATGAGTCCTTCTCCTTTGTTAAAATCTAGTTGCATCGTACGGGTATGTTTTGTTCGTTTAAGTTTTGCTTTAATGTTCGAATTGTAATTTCACCATAATGAAAAATACTTGCTGCCAATCCGGCTGTAACCTTAGTTTTAGTGAATAATTCATTAAAATCTCCAATCGAACCAGCGCCTCCTGAAGCGATTACTGGAATATTAACTTGTCGACTTACTTGATCTGTAATATCCAAAGCAAATCCCGATTTCGTTCCGTCATTATTCATTGAGGTTAAAAGGATTTCACCAGCACCTAATTCTGCGGCTTTTTTCGCCCAATCGACAGTTTTTAGATTTGTTTCCGTTCTTCCGCCATGAATGAATACGCACCATTCTCCGGATTTAAACTTAGTATCTATCGCCACTACAACGCATTGACTACCGAATTGAGAGGCAATTTCCGAAATCAATTCAGGTCGTTTAATTGCTGAGGAATTAATACTGACTTTATCTGCTCCTGCATTTATGATTGCTTTAACATCATTTACAGAGTTGATTCCTCCACCAACAGTAAAAGGGATATCGATTACCTTTGAAATTTCCTCGACAAGTGAAACTAGAGTTGCACGATTTTCAATTGTTGCCGTTATGTCTAGGAACACTAATTCATCGGCTCCTTCTTCAACATAGCGTTTTGCTAGTTCAATGGGGTCTCCAGCATCTTTGATTCCAATAAAATTTATTCCTTTCACTGTTCTTCCATTCATAATGTCCAAACATGGAATGATTCTCTTTTTTAACATAACGTTCGAAGTTCTTTTAATGAAATGTATCCTTCGTAAATTGCCTTACCTAGAATGGCACCTTCACATCCAAGATTGCTCAATTTCCTGAGGTCAGATATTGTTGATATTCCTCCACTAGCGATTAGATTTACGTTCGATTGGGTAATGATTTCTTCGTATAACTGAATGGAAGGGCCCTGCAGCATGCCATCTTTTGAAATGTCAGTGCAAATCACATTATTAATTCCCTTTAAGGTATAGTTTTTAATAAAATCAATCACATCAAGTTCGGTACTCTCTAGCCAACCTTGTGTTGCGATTTTACGATTGAGACAATCTGCACCTAAAATGATTTTATCTGCACCATATTTATTGATCCAGTTTATAAAAGTGAACGGGTTGTTTACCGCAATGCTTCCGCCAGTAACTTGATTTGCGCCTGATTCAAACGCAACTCGAATGTCGTTATCAGATTTAATTCCTCCTCCAAAATCTACCGACAATGAGGTTTGAGAGGCAATCTTTTCAAGGATATTATAGTTGATTATTTGCTTTGATTTTGCACCGTCTAGGTCTACTAGATGTATATTCTGAATACCATTTGCTTCAAACTCTAGTGCAACTTCTAACGGGTTTTCGTTGTAGATTTTTGATGTTGTGTAATCTCCTTTCGTGAGACGGACACATTTTCCATCGATTATATCTATCGCGGGGATAATTCTCATAATTCTAAAAAGGTTTGTAAGATTTCTGATCCAATTCGGGAAGATTTCTCTGGGTGAAACTGCGTAGCGTAAAAATTGTTTTTTTCCAGAGCAGCACTAAACGGAATGATATATTCTGCTATTGCGGAGGTGTTTTTACAACATTCGACATAATAACTGTGAACAAAGTAGACGTCATTCTGTGGATTCCAATTTTTAAAGAGTGTTTTATTTTGAATGGTCAAATTGTTCCAACCCATATGTGGAACTATACCGCTGTTTGGGAATCGTTTCACATCAACATCAAATATCCCAAGACATTTTGTTTGTCCTTCTTCGCTATAATTACACATCAACTGTTGCCCTAGACAAATACCTAAAACAGGTTGTGTTAATTTTGGAATAAGTTCATCGAGTCCATTTTCAACGAGCGATTTCATAGCACTTTTAGCTTCCCCAACTCCTGGGAAAATAACTTTTTCAGCACTTTTTATTTTTCTTGGGTCATTGGTAACTTCGCTGGCATATCCAAGTCGCATCACTGCGTTTTGCACCGACTTCACATTGCCTGCATTGTATTTAATTATTGCTATCATAACGTTCCTTTTGTGCTAGGGATCCCATAATTATTCGTTTTTGATACGGCCATTTTTATAGCTTTTGCAAAGGCTTTGAAAATGGATTCAATTTTATGGTGTTCATTGGTTCCTTCTGCTTTTATGTTGAGGTTGCATTTTGCTCCATCCGTAAATGATTTAAAAAAGTGCATAAACATTTCAGTCGGCATGTCGCCCACCATTTCACGTTTAAATACAACATCCCAAATCAGCCAAGGTCGCCCACCAAAATCAATTGCAACTTGCGCCAAACAATCGTCCATGGGTAATAAAAAGCCATATCTTTCAATTCCTTTTTTTGTGCAGAGTGCTTTTTTAAAGGTTTCGCCTAGAGTAATTGCTACATCTTCTATTGTGTGGTGTTCATCAATTTCAAGATCGCCATTGACCTGAATGGATAGGTCGAGATTTCCATGTTTTGCTATTTGTTCAAGCATATGGTCGAAGAATCCTAACCCAGTATTGATTATGCTCCGTCCAGTTCCGTCAATATTTAGTTCGATTTCAATTTGAGTTTCATTTGTATTTCGTGTTGTTTTTGAAATTCTAGGCTTTGCTTTGAGGAAATTGTAAATTTCTTCCCAGCTTGTTGTTGTCAATGAGGCATCTGAATTCATCTTTTCGTTCAAATAAATACTGTTCGATTTTAAGTTGACTCCCAGTTCTATATCTGTTAGTCGATCTCCAATTACGTATGATTCAGATAAATTATAATCGCCATAAATGTATTTGTAGAGTAGTCCTGTTCTTGGTTTACGTGTAGGAGCATTATCTGCTGGAAAACTACGATCTATGAGTATTTCAGAGAATACAACACCTTCATTTTTGAAAGCTTGAATGATTTTGTTTTGTGCTGGCCAAAAGGTCGCTTCGGGAAATGAACTTGTTCCCAAACCGTCTTGGTTGGTCACCATTACAAGTTCGAAATCGAGTTCTTTGGCAATTTTTGAAAGCCATTGAAATACTTCTGGGTAAAACACTAACTTCTCTAAACTATCGAGTTGATAATCCACTGGCGGTTCAATGACTAGGGTACCGTCACGATCTATAAATAATACTTTTTTCATTTTATAAGGATTTTAATGTGTTAATGAGTTCTTCATTTTCTTTAGCCGTTCCTACACTTATGCGTATAGTGTTTGGAATTAGACTTGATCGATTTCTGGTAATAATTTGTTTTTCAATAAGCGATTGAAAGATATACTCTGTTTTTTTAGTTTCTATTAGAATGAAATTCCCTTCGCTTGGAAAGACTTTTGTGATGCAATCAATCTTATCAAATGCATGCATTAGCTTTTGTTTTTCCGTTAAAATGGCATTCAGATTAGTGAGGAATTGAGTTTCATTTTTCAATGCCATTAACGCCGCATCTTGATTTAATTGACTGACGTTGTAAGGTGGTTTTACTTTGTTCAATAAGGATATGATTTCAGTGCTAGAATATCCAATCCCAACGCGTGCCGCTGCTAATCCCCGCGCTTTACTAAATGTTTGGCTAACAATAATATTTGGGTAATCGGATAAGAAGTTGGTCCAAGAAGGTGAGTCACTAAAATCTATGTATGCTTCATCGACGATTACAATTCCCTTCGTTGATTTGAGTATAGTACCAATAGCTTCTTGGTCTAGAATATTTCCGGTAGGATTATTTGGTGAACAAACGAAGACCAATTTCGGTTGAAACGCTTCAATCATAAGTAAGGCCTTTTCTAAATCAATATCAAATGAATTGTTCAATGGACATTCCTTCAATTCAATGTTATTCATCGCAGCGGAAACAGTGTACATTCCGTATGTAGGAGTAAATGTCAAGGCAGTGTCTTTGCCTGGTTCACAGAATATTCGAAAGACAAGATCAATCAATTCATCACTTCCGTTCCCAATAAAGATATTTTTAGGTGTGACTCGATTTTTTTGAGCCAAAAGTCTTTTTAATTCTGCTTGTTGAGGGTCGGGGTAGCGATTCAAATTACCATATGGGTTTTCATTGGCATCCAAGAATGTACCATCTTTTCCTTTGTATTCATCCCGTGCACTAGAATAGGGCTTCAGCGTTGCAATATTTGGACGGATTAATAAGTTTAAATCAAACATTTTGTATCGAATTTAAGCGTAGTGTGACTGCATTTTTGTGTGCCCAAAGTGCTTCTGCATCTGCCATAATTTCAATTGAAGGCCCGATGTTGCAGATTCCTTTTTGAGTTAGTTTTTGAAACGTAATTTTCTTGACAAAACTATCGAGAGAAACCCCACTGTAGTTTTTTGCATAACCATTTGTAGGTAGTGTATGATTCGTTCCGCTGGCATAATCTCCAGCACTTTCACAGCTATAGTTTCCAATAAAAACCGATCCGGCATTGGTAATTAAGTTGATGTATTGATCTGCGTTTTCAGAAGCTAAAATGAGGTGTTCAGGTGCGTAAGTATTGCTAAATTCAAAACAGGAATCAATGGTTTTTAATAAAATGGATCGGCTATTTTCTAATGCCTTCTCTGCGATAGATTTTCGAGGCATCGCTTTAATTTGTTTTTCCAATTCTACTTGAGTTTGTGTCAAGATTATTTCATCATTTGAGAGTAGAATGACTTGACTGTCTGCTCCGTGTTCAGCCTGAGAAAGTAAGTCCGCCGCAATAAACTCAGGGTTTCCCGTTTCATCCGCAATGATCAATACTTCACTCGGTCCTGCCGGCATATCAATTGCAATACCTGATTGTTGAACAAGTTCTTTCGCTTTAGTAACGAATTGGTTTCCTGGCCCAAAAATTTTATAAACCTGTGGGATTGTTTCTGTACCAAAAGCCATTGCTGCTATCGCTTGCGCTCCTCCAACTGTATATATTTTTGTAATTCCGATGAGGTTTGCAGTATACAATATTGCGGGGTTGACTGTTCCATTCTTTTCCGGTGGTGTACATAAAACAACCTCTTTACATCCGGCTATTTTTGCGGGAATTCCAAGCATGAGTATGGTAGAAAACAAAGGGGCTGATCCTCCTGGTATATAGAGACCAACTTTTTCTATTCCTATGTTTTTCCTCCAGCAGTTTACCCCTTCTGAAGTTTCAATTTTTGTTTCAGGTTCTTGTTGCGATTTATGGAAGGTTTCAATATTCGTTTTAGCAAGTTGAATGGCTGTTTTTAATTCATCAGACACAAGGTTTGTTGCGTTTAAAATGTCCGATGGTGAAACTTGAAGTGAATCAATAGCTATGCCGTCGAAACGTTTGGTCAAATTTATTAGAGCTTTGTCTTTACTTGTCTTTACTTCATATAAAATGCCTTCTACGATTTCATTTAATGTGTTTTTCTTTAAAACTGGACGTTCAGATAATTGATTCCAAGTGGAATTGTTTGGGTACTTATAGTTCTGCATTATAAAACGATTTTGTTAATTGGTATGATTAATATTCCTTCAGCTCCTGCTTGTTTTAGTTCGTCAATAACTTCCCAAAACTGATCTTCATCTATGACAGAGTGTAAAGAACTCCATCCCTTTTCGGCGAGGGGAAGAACAGTTGGACTCTTAAGAACGGGTAGTATTTTACTGATTTGCGGAATGTTTATATTTGGAACATTCATTAATACATATTTGCTGTTTTTGGCTTTTAGAACAGCTTCTATTCGAAACAATAGCTTGTCAAGAATGGCTTGTTTCTCCACCGAAAGCAGTTTAGATTTTGCTAGAACAGCTTGAGATTTAAGAATTATTGTTGTTTCTCTAAGTCCATTTTTAAATAGAGTGCTTCCGGTGCTAACTATGTCGCAAATACCATCCGCTAGCCCAATGTTTGGTGCGATTTCAACTGAGCCGGAAATGACGTGTATTTCTGCGTTGATTTTGTTTTTGGCTAAAAATTTAGAAAGTGTGTTTGGATAAGATGTTGCAATTTTTTTTCCTTCAAAGTAATTTGGTTCGTTCACTTGTACATCCTTAGGAACAGCAAGTGATAGATTGCATTTGGAAAACCCCAATGGTTTAATTACCTCTACATTTTTCTCCTTTTCAATCAATAGGTTTTCTCCAACAATAGCAATATCTACTACCCCATCTTCTAAGTATTGTGGAATATCGGAATTTCGAAGGTAGAGTATCTCTAATGGGAAATTCGGCGTGGTAACTTTTAACTGATCAATACCGTTCTCAACCTTTATTCCGCAAGATTTAAGGAGTTTTAGCGATTCTTCATTTAACCTTCCGCTTTTTTGGATTGCGATTTTTAGTTTGCTCATTTTTTAATAAATAGGACTGAGCAAACCAATAGGAAACAAAAAACCCGTCTGATTTACTCAGACGGGTTTTAGATTATTTCATGTAATTACATAGATCATCTTCTACACACCTGAGAGGCTGTATGAAAATGATGTTGATGTAATTGTG
Organism: Crocinitomicaceae bacterium; assembly: GCA_041596895.1. GTDB lineage: Bacteria > Bacteroidota > Bacteroidia > Flavobacteriales_D > Crocinitomicaceae > UBA4466. The sequence goes on from JBFHHS010000001.1 coordinate 44,338, forward strand.
TAAAATTCATTTCTTGTTTTCTTGACTCCAAAACTATAGATTCTTTTTTGAATACAATGGAGAAAATTGTTTTTTTTATTTTTTCACCTTACAAGTGCTTACTCCAAGAAGTGTGTAAATAGGGCAAAAACTGATTAAACTAGTTAACAAGAAAATTCCTGCGGCGATCATTAAAATGATACCTAAAGTTCCTGTTACAACCCCTCCAAAGTAAAGTCCTGTTACAATTGCGGCAACGATTAATCTAAAAATTCGATCGCCATTTCCCATATTCTTTTTCATAATTCAAGTGTTTTGAACAAAGATAATTCGGGCAAATGAAACGTGCAGTGACTAAAGTCACCGCTTCACAATTTCTATTTCATGTGAATGCTGAATGACTAACCCTTCTGATTCGAGTTTTTTCATAGTGCGACTAATTACTTCTCGCGCAGTTCCGAGTTCATTTGCAATTTGTCGATGAGAAATTTTTATTGGATTTTTTCCAGTGAGCTGTGATTTTTTAGTCAAATGATCGAGTAAACGTTTGTCAAGTTTGTCAAATAATACATGATTAATGGTGTCTAACATTTCTCCATAGCGCATGTTATATTGTTGAAAGAAAAGCGCATTCATATCTGGAAATTGTTTGATCCATTTCAATACTGAGTCTACTGGAAGCAATAGAGCCTTGGTTGGTTCTTCGGTCACGGCAAATACGCGGGACGGTTCATTTTTGAGACTAGCTGCAAAAGACATAATACAGCTTTCATTTGGTTTAATGTAGTAAAGTAGTAGTTCCTTGTCTTCATGTTGTGTATAAACTCTAATTAATCCGTCAAGTACAATAGGAATTACCTTGATGTATTGGCCACTCTTCAAGATTTCCATTTCGGCTGGAAGTTCTTGAATAATTCCTTCTTGCTCAAAAGCATGAATGAGGTCTAGGGAAAGATTACTTAACTGTTGAAACTCCTGAAGCATTGTTCTAAATTAATCCGGTTGCTACTTCTCGTGATATTTTATCAATGTGGATATAATCTTCTATGGTAGGGTTTAGAATTACTTCCACCAATTTAAGTGTTTCAGCATTGATTCTAGGGATATCTAAAAATGAGATTTTTTCCTTCAAAAAAGCATCCACGGCAATTTCATTTGCAGCGTTTAAGGTACAAGCAGCAGTTCCTCCAGTTTCTAACACATCAAATGCTAATTGAAGGTTAGTAAACGTTTCTATATCCGGTTTTTCAAAAGTCAATTGCGGGTAATCTAAGAAATTGAATCTTGGAAAATCAGAAGAAATTCGTTCTGGATAAGTAAACGCATATTGTATGGGCAACTTCATATCTGGTAATCCCATTTGCGCCTTCATACTGCCGTCTTCAAATTGTACAATTGAATGTATGATTGATTGTGGGTGGACAATGACGTCGATTTGTTCGGGCTTCAGGTTGAACAACCATTTTGCTTCAATGACTTCAAGACCTTTATTCATTAAAGTGGCTGAATCTATCGTAATTTTTGCTCCCATTTCCCAGTTTGGATGCTTCAAAGCTTGTGCTTTTGTTACTTGCATCAATTGCTCTTTGCTATAACCTCGAAATGGTCCGCCTGAAGCCGTCAGGTAAATTTTCTCAATTTTATTATGAAATTCGCCTGCTAAGCATTGAAAAATTGCAGAATGTTCCGAGTCAACAGGATAAATATTGACCCCATTTTCTAATGCTTCTTTTGTTACGATTTCTCCTGCAACAACTAATGTTTCTTTATTTGCTAACGCGATATTTTTCTTGGCACGTATTGCTGAAAGTGTTGGTCTGAGTCCTGCATACCCAACCATTGCAGTAAGTACCGTATCAATTTCGTTCGATTCTACAACTTGTGCAAGGGCGTCTTCTCCAGTATAAACATGAATATCATGATCCCATAGTGCTGTTTTAACTTTTTCAAAATGCGTATCATCAACGATAACTACAGTATTTGGTTTAAACTTTATAGCTTGTTCAATTAATAAGTCAGCACTGCTGTTTGCTGTGATTACTTGTAAATCAAAATGATCAGGATGAGACTCAATGACATCCAAAGCTTGAGTTCCAATTGAACCTGTCGAGCCTAAAATTGCGATTCCTTTCTTTTGTTGCATGGTACAAAAATAAGGTTTATAAAAAAGTCTGTAACGAATAATGGCAAACTATCTTATGAGTATGAACTCAAAACTATTCTAATGAAAACAATTCTCTTTTTAGCGATTGCCTTTCCATTCACTGCCCTTGCACAAAACAGTGCATCGAATTATATTCAATTTTACCTGAATAGAGTGAAGTATTCTAAAAAAGACGATGTAGGTTTTAGGTACAGTTACGATACAATAGGGGTGAAGAATAACAATATTCAAAAGGTTGATGTAAAACGATCTTACAGGGGAAAACCTAAGTCAAATTATCAAGTTTTGTTTACACAAACAGGAGAGGTTTCTGCAATTCACCGAAAGAATGATTCAACTTTTTATACGTATGATAATGGAAATTTAATTGAATCGGTTTCAACAGGTAAAAAAGGGATACGTGTGGAGTACGGGTATAATGGAAACAACATAGAATTCAAGGAGTCGTTCGCTAAGGATAAGCTCTTGAATAGATTAGTGGTGAATTATAACGATGCGGATGATGTTGTGCTGAGTATGTTTCAGACAGGAAGAAACTTGAAAAATACATATGTCATGAGGTATACATATACAGATGATAAAATATCAACTCAACAGTTCTATAAAAACAATAAGATTATAAAAAAATGGGATTTCAAATGTAAACCAGAAGGACTTGAAGCGTCTTCGAAAGAATTGACAAATGTTTGCAAGTATGCTGAAGAAAGTAATGACGGGTCGTACATTGAATATGTTAGAAGGGTTGAGGATAAAAAAGTGAGATTGTTTAAGTATTATTACCGAGCAGATTCGACAAATTATAGGTCTGAGATTTATAAAAATGATTCCATTTTAATCATGCAAACTAAAATTTCTGAAACAGAAAGACACCAAACAAATTTTACAGACAAAGGAAAGGTTTCTATGATTTATATCGCAAAATTTGATCAGAATCACAGACCAATAGAAACAGTCTATGCTAACAAGGGAAACCTTAATAAAGTGAGTGTTACAACAACAAGTTATAATAATGACGGAACGGTGAGAGAAAAACAATACTCTTATAGAGGGAAAATGAACTCTAAATACACCTATGTATATTCTAAGTATTTATAATTTTGCACCATGAAATATCGTATGCTTACTGGTGAAGAGTTAGAAGTGTTAGCTGAAGATTTAAAGCACTTTTTAATTGTAAATGGTGTACACGACGAAGAGTGGAGAGAAATGAATGTTTCTGATATTCCAAAAGCGACAAGTCTTGTTGAGCTTTTCTCAGATACGGTTCTTCAGAAAGTGTACGAGAAGATTCAATTTATTGAACATAGAACAGCATCCTCTTGTATGGTATTCAAATTAAACAAAGATCATATTGAGCTAATTTCATTGAATGTAAAACCGAATTCTCAGGTGGACTTATCTACACCTGAATCTATCCATGAAGCACTCGTAAATTCACCGGAAGAGCTGACATTTTTTAAATCCGAGAAAAATTATTCTAAAGAAAGGGAGGAGGAAATTCACGAAATGTTAGAACAGGGTTGCGTGAATTCTTCCAAAGAATTTTGGGACGCATTGAGTAATACGATTTAGCTTAGGAAGCATTATTTAGACTGGAACTAAATAACTGATTCGTAGTGTTTTGATATAGGTTTTAATTGCGCTTTTTTTACTTTTGCTAATGTTAGCAAATACTAGCATTATGACTAAAACACTACTCCTACTGACGGCACTATTTTGTGCATTTTCTACTTTTTCGCAAAAAACAGTACAATTTCGAATTTCTATAGTTTATTCTGATGTCGATGACATGGATGGGTTTGGCGCTGGAGATAGCGATCCACAATGGGATTATGAAATTGACGATTTAACATTCGGAACCAATAATAATGGAAGTACGGAATTGGGAGGAACGGATTGTCCTTATACGCGCACTCTAAACGATCAATTTTATTCTGAAACGTTTGATTGTGATTTACCATCAAATTATAGGTTTACATGGAGTGGATTTGAAGATGATGCTATCGGAAGTGATGCAAATACAGGGAATCAAATTGTAAACTTTACAAGCGCAGCCATTAATCCAAATCAAACGGCATGGACAAATGCGATTGCATATCAAACGGCAACTGCAAGTGGTGATCCTTGTGGATCTGGTGGAACGGTAACTTGGAGAATTCAGCTTCAATACCGCGTTTTAGGAACAACTCTGTGTCATGATGAATGCATCGACCCGTATGTTTTACCAACGGCTCAAGAGTATAATTGTGGTGCATCTCAAACAAGTACGGCTTTAAATATTCCGGTTTATGCAGCAGAACCTGCGGATGCTTCAGAACCTGGCCATCCTTCAGATCCATTGATTATTGCAGAATGTGGAGCAGGTATTATTCAAGGTTCTTCACCAGAAGATGTTTGGGTACAAACAACAATTCCTCCGAATACCGGGGGGGTAACTATTCAGTTTGAAAATCAAGGTGGATGTACTGGCTTCTTATGTCAAACCAATGTTTCGTACGCTTGGTATACAAGTTCGGATGGAACGTGCAATGGATTGGAGTATAGAGGTTGTGGAGCAGTGAGTTGTTTTTTAGGTTGTAGTGATGGTGAAATTCAAGTGGATGGGATTGCCGGAGAAGATGTTTGGGTTCGTATTTGGGAAGAAGATGATCAAGGTCATCATATTGTTATTAACGAAATTACTCCAACTGCACCAGCAGATAATTGTTACACTGCAATTCCACTTGGAGCAACAGGTTGCAACTATCAGGCTACATCACCTTCTTCTGGTACCTATGCAGAGCCAGACCTAAGTTCATGGACTTCTGGGGCGCATCCTGGAGGCTGTCAAGATGGTGATTCAGACCCAACTACGAATACGATTTGGTCATCAAATGAAAACATGGTTTGGTATTCATATACGCATCCTGGTGGAGATTTTGACCTTGCTATAGATAACATGGTTTGTACGGGTGGTGCAGCTACTGCACAAATTGGAATTTTTACTAATTCTGGAACACCAACAGACGTAACATGTGATTTGGCAACTGAAACAGGTTGGGGCTGCTCCGTTGGTCAAGGTGCTGTACAATTGTCCGTAGCATCATTGCCTCCGGGTAACTACA
>JBFHHS010000002.1:0-46977 GCA_041596895.1 Crocinitomicaceae bacterium
CTGAAGCATAAAACTTCAAGGCATTTCCACCTGTTGTTGTTTCCGGGTTACCGAACATCACCCCAATTTTTTCTCTCAACTGATTAATGAAAATACAACAACAATTTGCTTTGTTAATGGACCCTGTTAATTTACGCAGTGCTTTCGACATTAAACGAGCTTGAAGTCCCATTTGCGAGTCTCCCATTTCACCTTCAATCTCTGCCTTTGGAGTTAATGCCGCAACAGAATCAACGACCAACAAATCAATAGCACCTGAACGAATCAAATTATCCGCAATTTCCAAAGCTTGCTCTCCATTATCCGGTTGAGAAATCAATAAATTTTCTACATCTACACCTAATTTTTGTGCGTAAAATTGATCAAAAGCATGCTCCGCATCCACTATTGCAGCAATTCCTCCTTGTTTCTGAACCTCAGCAATAGCATGAATAGCCAATGTTGTTTTACCAGACGATTCAGGACCATAAATTTCTACAATTCTCCCTTTAGGATAACCGTTTACTCCTAAGGCCAAATCCAAGGTTAACGACCCCGAAGGAATAACATCGATTTCTTGAATTGCATCATCCCCTAATTTCATAACGGTTCCTTTACCGTAAGTTTTGTCCAACTTGTCCATTGTAGCTTGCAAAGCTTTCAATTTCTCTGCGCTAACTTCTTTTCCTTTTGCTTTTACTGACATATCGTTTTGTTTTGTTTATCAATTTCGGTGTTTCCTATTCAGAATCACCTCTATCGAATGGTTGTTGTTTTATTTTCTACAAATATGGTTGATGAAGTACGTAAACTATTTACGTACTTAAATTATGAATTATAAACTTCTAATATTTCTCTTGTATGATCTTTGGTTTTTGGTTTTTCTATAATAGCCAATATCTTGTGATCCTCATCCAGAATGAACGTTGTTCGATGTATTCCATCATAGATTTTTCCCATGAACTTCTTTTCGCCCCAAACACCGTACAAGTTCAACAACTCTTTTTCAGTATCTGCTAACAATGAAAATGGCAAATCAAATTTCTCAATGAAACTCTGGTGCTTCTTCTCTGTATCTGCACTCACTCCAAGAATTACGATTCCCTCCTTTTGAATGGCCTCATAATTATCGCGAATATTACATGCCTGGGCAGTACATCCAGGTGTATTGTCTTTCGGGTAGAAATAAATTACCACTCTCTTTCCAGCAAATTCTTTTAAACTCACCGTTTCTCCATTTTGATCAATTGAAGTAAATTCTGGTGCTTGGTCTCCTACGTTTAAGTGTTTCATTTTTTGATAATTTTCTAATCAGTTGATTGACGATTTATTAATCAAATATACTTTCATTTTACAAACTGACAAGATTTTAATCATAATAAATTATTTACTCGGCAGTCGTGAAACAAAAAAACGCCCCGTAAACAGGACGTTTCAATATAAATATACGATAAAAATTATTTTTCCAAACTCGTTTTTAGCTCGTCATATTTAGTTCTGACATCCTTATACTTTGAAATCAATTTTCTAGTTTGATCCGCATAAGCGGCGTCATCATTTTCTTCGTGTTCTTTTAATTCTGTATCCAAACCTTCTAACTTGGAGTCTAAATAATTTACCAAATAATTGATGTTCTGTGGTAAGAACATTTTCGCATAGAACCCTCCGTTTGTACCAAGGTCAGCATATGAAAGGTATGCTTTCTCAATCACCTCAATATCTTGTCTTGTTAAATAAACCGTCATTGAATTCAGAACACCTAACTTATCAAAACCTTGAACTGTTGGTCCTGTTAGTGCTTCATTAAAAAAGTCGAATTTCTCTGCTCCAGCAAAACCAGAATAAAGTTGAGCAATTCCGGACACCATTTTAGATGAATTCTCTTTTTCTAGTGGTTCTGCCAGTTTCATGGCACGATCTGGGTTTGATTTTCCTAAGTTTCTCAATGCTGTTGAAACTACTGAATAGGATGAGTCGTTAGCGATGATATGCTCATACATTCCTGTTAACGTTTCTTCGTCTAATTGTTTAGACACAGCGTTTAATGCTGCAACGCGCACTGCCGATTTAGGATCATTCATGGCCATTGCTTGCAACATTTCCGTACCTTTTGCTTTCATTCCATCTCTCAGCTTTCCGGATTTTCCGATTGCCAAAACACGAATATTCCAGAATGGATCATTTAATCCGTCTAAAATCAATTGTTGACCTTTGACTGATTTGTCTTTCGTTCCTTTTAAAATTCCATCTTTTCGTGCAGCATAATTCCCTCCATGATAATATTGATAAATGTACTGTTCTGTCGTTTTATCTTCCTTGATTTTTGCAAGCAGCATATTCTGATCATCGTATAGAATCCCTTTTAATTCTCCTTTATAAGGAAACTCAAATGTTTCTTTCAATTCATCAATCACTACTTTATGTATATGTTTTCCTTCTTCATCAAAAATAGCCACATGAGTTGGCAACTTGAAAATTGGAAATTCTGACAAATCCTGGGCTTGTTCAACACTTAATGTCAACACATCAGCAATGGTATCATTGGATTGACTAAAAGATAAGCTTGGGTGACCTGACCCTAAATACCATTGATTAAAGAACCAATTTAAATCTTCACCAGAAACCTCTTCAAATGCCAAGCGCAACTGATGAAATTCAGCGGCTTTAAACTTATTATCCTCCAAATATTTATTAATTGCCAAGAAAAATGCTTCGTCTCCAAGGTAGTTTCTCAACATATGTAAAATACGTCCGCCTTTATTGTAAGAATGTCCATCAAACATTTGCTCTTTCTCGTCATAGTCGAACCATACCAAATCATGATATCCCTGCATATCAGCTGACTGATAATAACCATCTGCTTCACCTTCTGCATTAAAATCTGCTTCATCCACACCATATCGATATTCGTCCCATAAGTACTGAGAATAATTAGCAAAAGATTCATTCAAGGTTAGGTTAGACCAAGACTCAGCTGTAACTAAATCTCCAAACCAATGATGAAACAATTCATGAGCAATCGTAGATTGATCCGTTCCATCGAGCAATTCTCTTTTGTTCTTATACACGTAATCACCGAAGATTACCGCTCCAGTATTTTCCATTGCCCCAGAAACGTAATCCCTAACGACAATTAGATGATACTTATCCCATGGATACTCCACACCCAATTTTTCAGAAAAGAACTTTATCATTTCCGGCGTCTCCCCAAAAATATCTTTTGCCGAACTCTCCCATTCAGGTTCTACATAGTAATTCACTTCCATCTTAGAACCATCGGGTTTCGTATACGAATCATTTACAATTTTAAACTCACCAATTCCCATCATAAATAAATAAGGAGCATGTGGTAATTCTTGTTTCCAGTGATCTACACGCTTACCATCTGTCAACACTTTACTCGTAAGCAAACGTCCATTAGACAGTGTTGTATACTTGTTATCCACCGTGATAAATATTTCTTGCGTTGTTTTGGCATTAGGTGAATCAATTGTAGGAAACCAAACTGAACTTGCTTCTGTTTCTCCTTGCGTCCAAATTTGAGGCATTTTACTTTTATCCTCTCCAGTTGGATTGATAAAATACAACCCTTTATCAGAAGTAATTGCTGCACTACCTCCAGTTTCGCGTTCATCAGGACAAGCGATATAATCGATTTTCACTGTGTACTCGTCGTTACGCGTGTATTTTCGGTCTAAGAAGATTTTTAGCACATCCTCTTTGTATTCAAAATTCATGCGCTTCTTATTCAACTCAACATAATTAATAATCATGCCTTTAGCATCCAAAATCAATTCATCAGAAGCATAAAAGTGAGGTTTTGCAGTTATCGTTGCTACTCCATTCATTCTTGACTTTGTCCAATCAAAGTTCACTTCCAATTTTGTATGCACCAAATCCGTTGCTATCGTCTCTGCTTCACGATATACTGCACGTTGCTGTGGGATTTCATTTTCGAATATTTCCACATCATCTGACATTTCAAATGCCTGATTTTCAACAATAACTTCAATGTCTTCTGTTTTTGTCGAGCCACAAGAAACCAATGTTAAAACTAACGCTCCGAATAATATCTTCTTCATACATTTATTATTAATTCTACACAAAACTGGGGAAATAAATTGAATTGTATGGCGATTTCTACAGCATCGGAAAGCTATTCTATTATTTTTGTACTAAATTGATGATAAATGGCAAATCGAATTTGGAACATAGATGGTGTGGAAACTGTTGCTAGTGAGGGTGCAGTAATCAAATGGGAGGACAATCAATTCTTTACGTTGACCTACAATGGAAAATCATTCAACGGAGAAATCCTTGAAGAGAAAACGGAAAGCAACTTTTTAAAACTTAAGATTAACCACCGTGTATTTGAAATTCGTAAGAAAGGAGAGTTGGATGAATTAATCTCTGCAATGGGATTGGATGTTCCTAAGGTTCGAAAGTTAAAAGAGCTTCAAGCTCCAATGCCAGGAAGAATTGTGAATATTGCTGTTTCTGTTGGACAGGAATTGAATGTAGGAGATGATATTCTTTCTTTAGAAGCCATGAAAATGGAAAATGTGTTGAAGGCAGAGGGTGTTGGTGTTGTTAAGTCGATCAATTATTCAAGTAACGACGTTGTTGAAAAAGGCGCTGTTATGATTGAATTCGAATAAATCAATCTTTTAATTATATAGATCAATGGTTTTTAGCAGTATTCTTTTCCTGCTAATCTTTTTACCCATATTTCTCGTTGTATACACACTTTCACCAAAAAGCTTTAAAAACTGGTGGATTCTTATTGCCAGTATCGCGTTTTATGCTTGGGGAGCACCGACCTTTGTTTTTGTTGTTCTTCTCTCCACAATTATTGACTTCTACCTGGTGCAGACCATGCATCAAGCGAAAGAAAAAAGAAAGAAACGTTTACTTCTCGTTTTATCAATTTGTATCAACCTCGGGCTCTTGGCCTATTTCAAGTATGCAAATTTCTTTATTGAAAATGTAAATGCTGCATTGGAAGGGGTTGGATTTGATGCTATCACTTGGACAAAAGTTGTGCTTCCAATTGGGATTTCGTTCTATACTTTTCAAACATTAACCTACTCCATTGATGTTTATCGCGGGGTTCATTTACCATTAAAACGATTACATAATTACTTGCTCTACATCATGTCCTTCCCACAGATGATTGCAGGGCCGATTGTGCGATTCAATAGTGTTGCCGATCAGATAACAAATCGAAAGGAAACCATTGATGACAAACTCTTTGGGTTTTACCGTTTTTGCATTGGACTGGCGAAAAAAGTATTCATCGCAAATGTTTTAGGAGCGCTCGCAACAGACATTCTTAAAGTTCCGATAAATGAATTAAGCACACCAAATGCCTGGATTGGAATGTTGGCCTATACGTTTCAAATCTACTTCGATTTTTCCGGTTATTCTGACATGGCTATTGGTTTAGGAAAAATGATCGGGTTTAAATTTCCAGAGAATTTTGATAATCCGTACAATTCAAGAAGCATTACTGAATTTTGGCGCAGGTGGCATATCACCTTAGGAGATTGGATGAAGAATTATCTCTACATTCCTCTTGGAGGGAATAAAGTGAAATCGCATTATCGCTTATATCTGAACTTATGGCTAGTATTTTTACTTTCCGGATTATGGCATGGTGATTCTTGGAATTTCATTCTTTGGGGACTATTTCATGGATTCTTTTTAATCTTAGATCGATTATTTTTAGGAAACGTTCTCAAGCGAATCGGTAAAATACCAAGTACACTAATCACCTTCTTTATTGTGGTTATCGGTTGGACGTTGTTTGCCATTGAAGATATTGATCATTGCTTTCAATACCTTGGAAAAATGTTCAGTTTTGAGTCGATGAATGTACGTGAAATTAAACTAGAATATCAAGTGACAGCTATCGTGGCATTGATTGTTTCGTTTGCTGGACTGTCAAAGATTGGTCTCCGAATCCAAAACGCACTCTACTCAGAAACAGAAAATATTTGGTTGCACCTTCCAAGAACAAGCATTGCAATTCTTGTTTTTGTATTGGCATGTAGTTCAATAGCAGCTTCAGACTTTAATCCATTTATTTACTTTAGATTCTGATGGCGAAGCAAAGAAAACATACCGGTAAAAATATCTTGTTCGGAATCTTACTGATTGGACTCTGTTTACCATTGATTCAACAGCTGACTCAATTTGCAACCGTTCGAGAACTCTCGGGTGCCGTTGTGAATACAAAACCACCTGTTTATAGCACTGAAAATTGGTTTAACGGTACTTTTCAAGACACCTCTCTCAACTACATCAATGACAATTTTGGCTTTCGAAATGACTTCATCCGACTAAATAATCAACGACTGTTCATGCTATATAATGAAGCACGAGCAAATGGTGTTATCATCGGAAAAGAAAACTACCTATACGAAATTGGTTACATCAGAGCGGCCTTCGGCAATGACTTCGTTGGGTTTGATACAGTGAAGCGCGATGTCGAAAAATTGAAACGCGTACATGACACCTTAAATTCATTGGGTAAAAAAATTGTGTTTTTATTTGCTCCAGGAAAAGCCTCCTACTTTCCAGAATATGTCCCTGATAAGTACGCCGAATTGAAACATAAACAAACAAATCTTAAGGCGTACACAGATGAATTAAAACGTCAAAGATTAGACTATGTGGACTTAAACACTTGGTTTGTTCAGGCAAAAGACACTACGCAATATCCGCTATATGCCAAGTGTGGAGTACATTGGAGCAAATACAGTGAATATTTAGTAATGGATACACTCGTAAATTACTTCGAAAACTTGATGGAAGTCGACCTCCCTGAACTTGTTTTTGATGGATTTCATGTATCTGAAGAAAATAAGAATGGAGATTATGATGTGGGGGAAGGAATGAATTTATATTCAAAGATATCGACTTTCCCTATGGCTTATGTAGATTATCATTTTGATAAAGAAAATCCGTATGATACTGTGCGTTCAATTGTTGTTGCCGATAGTTATTATTGGGGATTATTTGGTCGTAATCTCTCTTCTGATTGTTTTAAAGAAGGTGAGTTCTGGTATTACAACAATAAAATATTCTCCGACGTCACACCAAACGGAATGGACCGGGATAAAGTTGATCTTGCTCAAAGAATAGAAAGCAATGATGTTTTTATTATTCTGAGCACCGATGCCAACCTGGACGATTTTGGTTTTAATTTCATTGACCAGATGTATGAATTCTTTTACACAAAAAAAGGGATTCGTTAGAATCCCAATTGTTTTGTTGTTGTTTGTGAAAAGGCTTTTTTCAGAATCTTAGGATACTTAGCACCAAATTCCACTAAGCACCATTCTTGAAATCTCTTAATCTCTTCTGCGTCTGTTATCCACTTTAATGATTTGTACAGTTCCTTTTGAAATAACTGTGCATCAAAACTGACACCGCGAAGAATTTTCTTTGTTAACTCTAACATTTTCATTGTGGTTTGTTCCTACAATATAACGATTATTTCGCCCCTTTGGTATTGCGTTTCTTGTTAAAAAACACAAAAAAACCCGATACACCATTGTGCATCGGGCTTAACAAAGTTATTAACAGTCTTTTACTGTAATTTCTTTTTTATCACTTGATATACCTCTTCGGTAACGGCATCTCTAACGTAAATCAACAAGTGAACGTTGTCTGCATCATATTGCGCCGGTAAAGCATAACTGTAATTGAAATAGTACTTTCCATTCTCCAATTCATCATCCGTCAATTGACGTCCTTCCCAATCACTTCCAATTGTGCCGCGCATCACATCTCTATGGACATAATTGTAGTTGCTCGAATTATCAGGCATTTTTTGCTTACCAACAATTGTATCTTCTATTAAAGTAACCACAGTATACAAATCGTTTGTTAAGCTTGTATTTAAAATTTCGACTTCTGAGTGGATAAAAACACCACGAGTAGAAGGATAATAATTTACAACGGCTTGCACATTTGCCTCCAGACCTGAAGCCATTGTAGCCTCTGTAAACGCTCTCCAATCATTTACGTGTGCTGTATGCTGACCGCCATTCAAAACTCTGCTAATACTTCCCCTAGGATTTCCTAGAAAGGCAGATCCTGGAATTTGACCAAAATGCTCGCCTATAGCAATTCCCGCTGGATTCGTCCAGTCTGTTGGGTAATCAGCAGTAACCGCCTGGAATGAACCCGCTCCATCCGGACCTGCGTGAATAGTAGAAATAAATGCTCGATTTAGGTAATCATGGTGCAAAGCGTCTGCAGTATCTGCCGCAATTGGACAGTACGTACATTGGTGACCTGTAAAATCTTCCACCATCACGTTACGAAGTAAATTCGTGTTAGGCGTAAATGTTGGCCATTCCGAAGATGCATATGCAACTGAATCACCTCCCGGGTATAATGAATAATCTAACTCCGTACTAATGGTTGGAGGAAATGGATTCTCAACTTTATCACATGATGTCAAAGCTAAAATTCCAACCAACCCAATAAATAATATCTTTTTCATAATTCCTTTTTTAGAAACTGTGTGTTAATGAAAGTGTTAAACCGTTAGATGCTGGCACGAAACGACAAACACCACCTACACAAAATAAACCTTCTCGTTGTCTACCATAGCCAATGGTAATTCTTGTCGCATCTTTAATATATCCGAACGACCCATAAGCATAATGTAATTTCAAGGCGTCCACAGGATTTCCATAATTATATTGATCCATAATGCTAAAGAACCAATGAGGAGAAACGTTGTACTCTAATAAAACAGTAGCCCAATTTCCCTTGTCGTTAATGTTTCCTTGATCATCATCATTTACAAACATTCCTTGCACCTCTAATCTTAACGAATGTTTTTTGTTAATCTTATATCCAAGCTCAACAACTCCAATGTGAGATTGAATGATTCCACTTGCATCACCTGTCACTTTCGCTACATCGTTATTTAAGTTGATATTAAAATAACTCAATCGTGCATTAAATTTCTTTGTGAATTTTCGGTAAATATTGATGTTAAAATCTCTCCAAAGTAGGCTATCACTTTGGTCAAACATGCGACTTTCATATGCAACACCTGTAGAATCCGCAGGGTCAATGTTTCCTGTTCTTTGAAGTGGTTTATATGCCGTAGAAAAGTTTGCATTTATTGAAGTACCGTACTTTCCACCTAATTTAGACCCACGTTTGATTGTGTAGAGCACTTCCGCTTGGTATGCGATTTCACCTGTTGGTTGAGTTGCATAAGGATAAATTGAAGACACCAGATTATATGTATGTGTCTTATTCATTGCAGGTAAATAATTGATAAATAAATCCGTCAATTCCTTTGTACGATCTGATCTATAACTCATATTGTCCACCGACTTAGCCGATAAAACTATCCCTAATCCTTTTTGCGAGTATCCAAAGTTTACCAAAGCCGCATGTCCAAAGTTGTAGATATAACCATTGTCCGTTGATGGATCTTGTCCTTTTACTACATACTCGCCATCTAAAGTAAACTTACCGTATCGCAATTTGGCGCGACCACCATAAACCCCGGTATTTTCGGGTAAAACGTAGGCATCATTGTCATCTTCTTGATATTTACTTACAAAAGAACCACCAATAGTTACGTCCAATTTTTTGCCTTCTAATGCTTTAAACATTGTATTTAAGTTCACTTCACCATCTAAACCACGCACAATACCATCACCGTGAACGATTTTACCTCCTTGAAATGAGAAACGTTGAAGACCATAAACTCCTTTAAATGTTACGCCCTTATAAGGTCTTAAAATTACACGTACACCATCTAACATGTTATCATAACCAAGAGCTCTATCTTCATAAGCTCTCAAAGCCATTCCAGACCCAAACTGTTCATAGAAAGATCCTAAAGTCACATCAATAAAATCGTTGGCATATCCAATATACCTCATTCCAATTCCTGTCCCATCAAAACGATTTGGATACCCCTGAATTCTTGGTAAATATGATTCTACACGCATTCCAGCCTTAAACCCTCTATTCGTGTAAAACACATTCATATACGTGTTTAAAAGCCCTTTAGAGGCAGGCTGATTTGCACCGATTAAACTATCTTGATTTAAATACTGGAATGTGCTTTCAACATTTCCTGTCAAACTCCCTCCTTGGTTTTGACTAAATCCTGCCAGGGAAATAGTCGCCAATAGAGTACATAGCGCTAATTTTTTCATTCAATAAGTAATAAGGGGTTGCTATTTATTTAGCCACTAATTTCAATAGCTCTTCGTATAATTCGTCTTCGTCACCAGGAGCATAATTATTATGCGAATAAACGATATTTCCTTCTGCATCCAATAAGAATGTATGAGGAACATTATTTACACCCATTGCTCTTTTAAAATCACCATTTGGATCCATTAAAACTAAGTAATCCCAACCTTTTCCATTCACGTACATTGGAACAGAGTTCTTTGTCTTTTCATCATCAATAGAAACAGCTACCAATTCAACACCTGTCTCATCTTGCCAATCTGGGTAAACATCTTGAATGGTGTTTAATTCGCGCTTACAAGGTGAGCACCAAGTTGCCCAAAAACTAATAATAACCGGTCCATCAAAACCTAAATCCGCTGTATTTACAGATTTTCCATCCATGTCTTTCAACTGAACAGAAGCTACTTTTTTATCTAAGATAGTCCCGTGATCTTCCTGAGCCATTGAACCAAATGCGAATGCGAATCCAATAAAAAGTAATGCAATTTTTTTCATAATGAGTTTTATTTAATTTTTCTAGCATGCAGAATTCAAAAATCCTGCCGAATTCAAATGTAACGCAATTTTATGGTTTGCCCTTGAGGATATTGTAATAGATTCTTGTACTCCTATGAATGGATTTATAACCATTAACCAACCAAAACATCAGTAAAAACAATAGAAGTAGGTGTAGAACTCGCTTCCATTCTTAAATATTCTATCAATTGGACTAATTTTTGCAGAACGTAGATAACGACTGAATATTTCATATATTTGGTAACACGGTACAAATTAAACACTCATAATATGAAAAAAATATTACTATCAATAGTCGCTGCAACAGCCTTAATGACAACGTCATTTGCTCAAGGTGTAACTATTTATTTAGACGGTGCAACGACTGATATTTCTGGAACAACTCAGGTTGCTGCTGAAATTACAGGAGATGTAATGAATCATCATGTTTTCGATTTCATTGTTAATAATGAAACTGGATCAGCTCAAAGTTGGATGATTACACGATTAACTTTGAATGAGCCAGCAGGATGGTCTAACTATCTTTGTTGGGGTCCAACGCCAGGTATAGGAAACTGTTATCCTGCACAAGCTGCATCAGAGTGGTCTACTCCAGCTGAAAACATTCCAATGGATGGTGCGGGTAAACTTCAGACATATGTTACTGCTCCAAGTGGAGGTTCTGCTACATATAGATATTATGTATCTACTGATGGTACTACATTCTTAGACTCTATTGATGTTGAAGTGAACTCTGTATTGAGCGTAGATGAAAAACCAGTTTTAACTGTAAGTGTTGCACCTAACCCTGCAACTTCTTATGTTAATGTTTCTGCAAATGGTGTAAACTCTGCTTCTATTACATTAGTAGATGTTTTAGGAAACGTTGTAATGAAAGAAACTATGAACGGATCAAAATCTATCAATGTTTCTGATTACAAAAACGGAATCTATTTCTTACGCATTGAATCTGATGGTGTAAAAGCTATTACTCGAAAAATTATTGTTAGACATTAGACTAACTCAACAAATATTTGAAGCCATCTGCATTGTAGATGGCTTTTTTTATACGCAATTTTGAACATAAGTTTTCGTAACTTTGATAGGCGTGAAAACAATTCCTCACATATATGTAACTGCTATTAAAGCCTCTATTGACGCTTCCGCACATATTATGGAAGTTTATCAATCTACAATTGATGTTGAAATAAAGAATGACGGTTCTCCTGTAACTGAAGCAGATTATAGGTCTTCTAAAATTATTTCAGCTTATTTAGAGCCATTAAACATTCCGATAACTGGAGAGGAAAGAGAAAAAAATGATTATTCCGTTCGCTCTCAGTGGGAAGAGAATTGGAGCGTTGATCCTTTGGATGGTACTAAAATGTTCATCATGAAAAATGATGAATTCTCAATCAATATCGCACACATTAAAAACGGTATTCCTGTTTTTGGATTAATCTGTTCTCCCGTAGAACGAAAAATTATCATCGGAGGTAAAGACCTTGGGGTTTATTTATTCAATTTTGAGAATGCAAATGACGTATCACAGTGGGAAAAAATCACACCTAAAGAACAAGTGAACTCACCACTAATCATTGCCTGTTCTAGAAGCTTTACTCAGTCTAAATATCCCCTGATTAATACTTTAAGAGAACAGTATGGAGAAGTTGACTTTCTTAAAAAAGGAAGTGCTTTGAAATTTTTTGATTTAGCATTGGGCCGTGCTGACATCTATTTGAGGTATGCCCCGACAATGGAATGGGATATCGCCGCGGGACAAGCCATTTTAAATGAACTCGGGGGAGAAGTAAGAAGTGTAATTGATAATGAAATTCTAAAGTACAACAAAAAGAGTTTGTATAACCCGCATTTCATCGTGCGTACAAAGCCTACATTAGTTTGAGAATATTCCTATTGATATTCGTTTTATCTTCCTTTGTACCAGCAGCTTTCGGTCAACAAGGACTAATTCCGTTACACTCATTTTATAAGGACCAATTATTCTCAAATAAGTCAAGTTTATCTTACAATGAAGGTTCTTTTCTTCCTGTTTCCGTTTCTGACTATGATCTAACTGAATTGATTAAAGACTCAAGCAAACAATATTATACAGCTACACATATTTTGTTTCAAAAACACCTCATTGATGTAAAAGGTAAAGACTTTCATTTAAAAATTTCACCTGCAATTGACTTTTCTTATGGGCAAGATTTAAGTGATACTATTTCAAGGACATTATTTCAAAACACCCGTGGAGTATACGTAGAAGGCGATTTGTTTAAGAATTTTTCATTTTCAACGGCACTATACGAAAATCAAAGTCGCAACACGAATTACGAAACATCATACTATACATCAAATGGAGAATTCTACCCTCAAGCAGACTCCACGTATTTAAGTCAAAATGCATTTATTCCAGGTGCAACAAGGACTAAACCCTTTAAAGGAGATGGTTTCGATTATGCCTATGCCGTAGGATATTTTGTTTATCGCCCATTTAAATTTCTTAGAATCACAGCAGGAAATAATGCACAATTTGTTGGAGATGGCTATCGTTCAATGTTACTTTCAGATAATTCATCCAGTTTTCCATACTACCGCATTGATTGGCGAATAAGCTCTAAATTCAATTTCACTTACCTCCGCGGCAGAAACTCCAACCTTTTGCGAAAACCTGCAAGTAGCTCTGTGGAATCTTACTATGAAACCAAAGGTTATTCTGTCAACTATTTAACTTATAAACCAACCTCAAAAATAAGTGTTAGTCTTTTTGAAAGTGGAAACTGGAATCGAGGTGATTCATTAACAAGCAAATATTCACATCCACTCTATTATAACCCAATCCCCTTTATTTCTGGTGCTTTATTAAATGGAAAGAATGAAGTTTCTTCCTTGCTTGGATTAAATTTAAGCTATCAGTTTGCCAAAATGCATCGTGCTTATGGTCAATTTGCATTAAACGACTTTGATGGTGAAAAAATAGCCTTTCAATTGGGGTATCGCGGATATAATTATTTTGGACTGAAAGACTTTATGCTTCAATTGGAGTATAACTACGCCGCCGAAAACACGTATGAAAATGACAACCGTAGATTGAATAACACCCATTTCAATCTTCCGATGGCGCATGTGAAAGGAAGTGGTTTTCAAGAAGTGCTTTTGAGGTCAAATTATGAATGGAAACGTTTATATGTCAATTTATCTGTGGTTTTAATTATGACCTCCAACCATTCCGACAAAGGACATCTTCCTGTGTACATTCAGCAAAATTTAAGTTCAGAAACAATCCTTAATTCGAATACAGAAATTGGATATCGATTCAATAGAAAAATGAATCTAATGCTATTTGCAAATTGGAATCACCGTACTACAAGTTTACCTTTAAACCCTGTCACAAATGCTATAAATATAGGGTTGAGAACCGGGTTTATAAATCACTATAAAGATTTTTAATGAAATATCTGTTAATCATATCGTTTCTTTCTTCATTCTTGACTTTAGGTCAGGGGGAAGTTGGATATATTTATGAAGATATGCCCAACGATTCAATTCAGCGTCGTACAATCAAATCACATTCAAGTTTAAAACCAAGCATTCGATTAAATAACCAAAACCTCTCCTCTGGTGAAGTGAAATTTACACCTCTAGGAGATTTAAATCTACTTCAATCGAATAAGACAGGGTATAAATTAGGACTTGGTTTAGAATTAAAGGGTAATATCAAAGATCAATTTTATTTCCGTCTTTCGGGTGTTGAAGGCGTAAGTCAACATAACAATCGGTACGGTTTAAAGGCTTATCAAAACGACTCAATCGGTAAACTGAATCTCTTTTCAGACATTCGGTCACGAATATCTTATACACCGAATCATATCTTCAATTTTCAAGCAGGGCTCGATCACAACTTTATAGGAGAAGGAGCGCGTTCTATGCTTTTAAGCGATTACGGTTCATCTTATCCATTTGCTCAAATTAGAATGCGTTTTTGGCGATTGGAGTATTCTATTTTGTATCAGTTTTTGCGAGAACGCGATAACAACCGTTGGGAAGGGAAATTTTCATCAAGTCATCACATTTCTTTCAATGTTGCTAAATGGCTAAATATTGGAGTCTTTGAAACAGTTGTTTTTCAACCAAAAGACACCTTGGTTAATAGAGGTTTTGATGTTGAATATTTAAATCCTTTCATTTTTTATCGACCTCAAGAATATTCATTGGGATCCTCAGACAATGTATTACTCGGTGTTGAATTGAACGCTTTTTGGAAACAACATACATTTTATTCTCAGTTCATTTTAGATGAGTTTTACTTTGCTGAAATCAAAGCGAAAAGTGGTTGGTGGGCAAATAAATTTGGTGGTCAATTTGGAGTGAAGGGAAGATTCAATCAAGGTAAAAATGCTTATTTCTATCGGCTTGAATTCAATTTCGCCCGACCATACACTTATTCACATATCTCTGAAGAGTTAAATTACGGGAACCAAGGAAATCCATTATCACACCCTTATGGCTCCAACTTCATGGAAATGCTGGTTGAGTTTAAATGGCAAAACGATAAGCTTTCAGCTAAATTATTCTCCAACTACTATCAACGTGCTTACGATAAAGACGGATTCAATTATGGTAATGATATATATGTCCCATATATTAATCGCCCGTTTGAATACGGCCATACCATTGGACAAGGGCAAGGGTTTAACGGAACAAAAACAATTCTTGGTGGCGGTTATCAAATTATGAAAGCCGGAAACTTGAATGCATTTATTGAAAATCATTTTGACTATAATACCATTTCAAATAAATTAGATTATATGTTGGTAATTGGGTTAAGAAGTCAACTTTGGAATGATTATAGAAACTATTAATTGATACGAAGCAATGTTTTTCGAGAACTACCACATCTTCTTTTATATCATCCTCTTCATCGCTGTTTACAATATTGCTAAACGCATATCAAAAAACATTTGGATACGAAATTCCATTATTTTTATAGGGAATTTATTAATGATTCTTACCCTTGTAAAAGAGCATACGTTTATTGTACTATCGGTGCTCAGTTTAATTGTTTTTCTCATTGGTAAGTACCTTCAACATAGAGATTCTAAGCCATTGTTAATCGCTGGACTCGTCTTAGTGATTTCTTTATTTAGCATTCGGAATTATCCATTTATACAGGAATTGCTTACAGATACGTTTCTTGAATTTTTAAACGCTCCAATTCTATCTGTTCAAAAATTGGGACTTTCTTATATTCTATTTAGATATGTGCATTGGCTTATTGAATCAAATAAACGAACCATACACAAATCAAATTTCCTTATTTTTCTCAATTACATTTTCTTCTTTCCATCCATTCTTGCTGGCCCAATTGATACCTATAAAAACTTTCATTACTGGGTTGGTAACTCAAATTGGAAATATCAAAAGTCGTTGTTTTTTGCTGGAATAACTCGGATATTTTTAGGTGCATTTAAAACACTTGGAATTGTTCCATTGATCATTGTTTATGCAACTGACTACAATACTTTAATACCTGATTTTACCCCCTTTATTGCCGTGACTCTCAGTCTTGTTGCATATTCACTTTATATCTATTTTGATTTTTCTGGCTATAGTGACATAGCCATTGGTACATCCTACCTAATCGGAATTAAAACACCAGAAAATTTCAATTCACCCTATCTTTCCACGGACTTATCCGATTTTTGGAGACGTTGGCATATGACCTTTTCTAATTTCTTAAAACTTTATGTTTTTAAGCCCAGTATTAAGGTTTATAACACATTGTTTGGAACTACAAATCGCCTACTCGTATCCATCAGTTGCTATATTACAACCTTTATGATTTGCGGTCTTTGGCATGGTGACAAAATCAATTTTGTGTATTGGGGGTTATGGCATGGTGTAGGACTAAGCCTCAATAAAATCTGGACCGTTAAGTTTAAAAAACGATTTCAATTCACCACAACAAAGTCTTATTTGGCATTAAGTGGAGTATTGACATTTACATTTGTTACCATCGGTTGGATGTTCTTTCATTATTCTCACGAGCAATTAGTAACCATTTTTAACACTGTCTTATGAAACTAATTAGCTCATTTTATAAAACAAGTTCACTTGCTAAAAACGGTGTTTTCATTCTAATTGTTTCAGCGTTAATTTTAATCATAGGGGCTTTATTTATTCCGAATTTTGAGGGAAAAGCAACTCATAAACAGATTTACAATTTAAATGGGTTTACGCTAAAATTTAACGACGACCCAGAAACTTCCACCTTTTTTCAATCGATTATTAAAAATGATGGATATCTATGTTTGGGGACTTCCGAGTCAACTACTCCTGTAAATTATTTCGACTTTTTAAATAACGATGTTGAAATAGCGCCGCGCTTTTCAGTGTTGGCAGGGGCAGGAAGAACCTGTGGTGTTTATATCCCTTTGTTGTATAGTCAAAAAGAATCTGTAAAAGGATTAAAAATTATTTATTACATCAATCCGGCATATTGGAGGTCAAACCTTTGCGAATTAGATAAATCATATTGGGATAGATATACAAATTATACCTTAGCTAAAAATCTTAATCTATCTGAAAATGAACAAGTGAATTTTGGCAAGCCAATCGAAACATACTTTGAAACATTAAATACTTTTGAAAAGTCAACTCACACCATAGAATCAGGGTTACGTTCGCTCAGAAAAAGTTATTTCCACGATTTATATTATCATCTAAATCCAGAAAAATACGACGAGCAATTTCTTTACATCCACGATAGGAAAAACAATTTAGGTGAGAATAAACAATTTCAAACACCAAAAATTGAAGGATATGATACTACTTGGAATATTCTGAGTTCATTTCAAGAAAAACATTGGTACAAATCAATTGATGAAGAACAGGACTTTAGGTACGAAGAATTAAGTGCGTTCATCCATCTATGCAAATCACTTGAAATAGAAGCAACGTTTATTGTTGCTCCATACAATGATCGTTTTATTCGGCAATATGACCCTTCTAGTATTTATGCCTATCCTAAAACAATGTCCAAAATAAAGGCGCTTTTGAACCAAGAAAAAGTCCCTTACATAGATGCCACTGATATTTCTACGATTAATGGAACATTTGACGACCATCAGCATCATTCCAGTTATGGTGCATATTTGATTTATCACAAGATTAAAAACTATCTGAATCATGAATAAAATACTAAACATATCGGTAAAGGTGTTCTTCATTTTAGCAATAGTTTACCTCTTTATGACATCAAAAACTGGTGACATTCAATATATCTACGCTAATTTCTAAATGATTCACAAAATCAATAATTAACTAGAATTTCATATTTTAGTTCCTATGAAGGTTTTTAGTCTACTACTATTACTGTTATTTATCGTTTTTAATTCGAATGGTCAGGTGAACGATCGTTTAGAATCTATACTTAAAAATGACTCGATAGAAATCCCGGCAAAAATCAGCCAAATTCAACAATTAATCAAAGCCGAAAAAGGATTGGTAAATGACACCGTAATGGTAGAATATTACCTCAAACTCTCTGGGTTAGCTCGCAAGGATCAAGATTTTGTTTCTGCCATTGATTATTGTGACACTTTATTAGATAACTATAAAAAACTTGGGTTCGATCGAACCATTAAAATTGAGGAGATTAGAGCACGTGTTTATAAGGCATCAGGACAAACAGACTTAGCCGTTGCTGCCTACCTCTCTATACTATCAGATTATGAAGATAAAGGCAATTTTGAAGAAAGTTCGAGAGTAAACAATACAATAGGAATCATTTTCCTTAAAATGGGAGAATATGAGAGCGCCGAATATCATTTATTAGAAAGTGTTCATCACGCTCGCAAAGCAGGAAATAAAAGTATTGAAGCAAGCAGTTTAATGAGTCTTGGGAATAGAAATAAAAATGAAGGACGCTTTGAAGAAGCTGAATCATACTACAAGGAAAGTATAGCTCTGTGCGAAAAAGAAGGATTCAAAAGGCTTCTTGCCGGAAATTACAATAATATCGGAAGTCTATTTCGTATGCAAGGCAACAAGAAAAAGGCTTTATATTATTTCAATCTCGCTGTAAAAATGAACTTGGAATTAGGTAATGAACGATGGCTAAGTTATAATTACAATAACATAGGAAACCTGCACAACGACCAATCGCAGCATAAACAAGCCTTAGAATACTTCTTTAAAAGTAATGAGATTAAAAAACGTCTCAACGACCCCCGTGGAATGTACTCTACATACCTAAACATTGCCGCTACATATGATTCTATCGGAAATTATGAACAAGCGTATAACTACTACATTCGATATAGTGAGTTAAAAGACTCCTTAGAGGAAGTAGACAAGACCTTATTAAATAAAAAGTTAGCTGCCGAATTTCAAGCCGAAAAAAGAGAAGCGCAAATCATTCAATTGAACATGCAGGGGGAATTAGATCAAAAAGAGATTGAAGCTCGTGATGAACGCATTTCCTACCAAAACTTTTTGGGGTGGATGATGGGCTTTGGTATATTTTTAGTCATAGCGATAGCCGTTATAATATGGAGGTCCGCGCTCAATCGAAAAAAAGCGAACATTGAGTTAGTACAAAAAAATGAACAGATTGATGCACAACATGGAGAAATCATAGAC
This sequence comes from Crocinitomicaceae bacterium, assembly GCA_041596895.1. Lineage (GTDB taxonomy): Bacteria > Bacteroidota > Bacteroidia > Flavobacteriales_D > Crocinitomicaceae > UBA4466. Next base: position 19,369 of record JBFHHS010000002.1, read on the forward strand.
AGTATAAACTACGCAAAACGGATTCAAAATTCAATTCTTCCAAGTCAAGAATACTTACAACAACACCTAGGAAACTATGGTCTCCTATACAAACCTAAAGACATTGTTTCAGGAGATTTTTATGTCTGTGATGCCACTTCGAACGGTTTATATTTTGGCGCTGTGGATTGCACAGGACATGGTGTTCCAGGGGCCATGGTGAGTCTTGTGGCTTCAGCGCATCTTGATAAGGCGCTTCACGAATTAAATTTAGTTGAACCTGATGCAATTCTAAACAATTTAAATGAAAAGATTCCAAGTGCTTTAAATGGTGGAGATTCAGAGTTGAATGATGGCTTCGACATTGCGTTATGCCGCCTCGATAAAACTAAGTCCACACTACAGTTTTCTGGTGCACACTTGAATTGTTGGGTGCTCAATTCGAAGGATTCTATTACTTCAAGAAAAAACGATGGAATTGTTTACGAGTATGAAAACTGTGCTATTCTTGAACTTAAAGGCCAACGAAGAGGAATTGGGATGTCTATGGACAATTTCAACTTTTCAAGCAATGAAGTTAAATTGGAAAAAGGAGACAAAATTTTAGTTTCTACAGATGGATATCAAGATCAGTTTGGTGGAGAAAAAAACAAAAAATTCAAGGTTAAAGAAATGCGTAATCTTATTTTGAAAAATGGTAATTCAACGCCTACTGATTTAGTTCAAAAACTAGACATAGCACTAACGCAGTGGCAAGGAGATTTTGACCAAGTAGACGACATTTGTATTATGATTGTTGAAGTTTAATCCTTTTTACTTCCTATAATTATTTCAAACAAAAGCTTAAATGAATATTGCTCGGCGTAAGCGTCTACACCAGGTTCACCGATGAGTCCGTTTTGAACACTTGGTTTTGTATAATCAATAACATGATAGAATTTTCTTTTTGGGGTTAACGCATATTCTACCCCAACAGTATATCGCTTATTCTTTTTCGTAATGTTAACTAACCCAAGTGAAAAGTGATACAGATTCCATTTACTCGACTCAATACCGATTGTTTGAAATGTATAATATGGCCTTTCGTTATATAAAAAGTCTGTTCTAGCTCCCATGTAAATTTCCCAACGCTTTGCAATTTTAGCTTCCAAACCTATACCGAGATTTGTGCGTGCTTCTGTTTCTTCACCGTATGCCAAGAAATTTTGATTTCCAAAATATCGATAGGTCGTTGTATCTGCAATATATGTAGGATAAACACTCGGTGATTGTTCTGGATCGAATAATTTATAGAATTTTCCTCCAAAAAATGTTTCATTCGTGAAGTGCAGCCAAGCCTTTTTACCAAGCCTCCAACTCACACCAATTGCCAATGATCCATTCTCTTTATGCGTTACCTTTTGATTTTCCGCTCTGTCGATAAACGTTACGTCTGTTCCGATTGATTCATCCATATTAATGATTGCATAATCACGATAAACATTTGCCCTTCCGAACATGTTAAATGATGGTGTCGTATAGGTCATTCCAAACTTGAAATTTTCAACACTCAGCGCGATAGAAGGTCTGAAAACCCCTTTCACATTCCAATAATTAAACGTCACATTTGTAGATACGGAGGACACATCCCCTGTAGAACCATCTTCAGGCAAAACCGATGTGGAATGCACATTGGAATATTTAACATCGCGGTAAATTCCATAATGTGCCAATCCAATCGAAAATCCTTTCGAAACTTGATAGGACAATCCAAAACCTGCCCAATATTCATTCAGTTGATGATGCAAGTTGTAAGACGCAACAAAAACCTCTTTTCCCGCTGTAGAGGAAAGAATGTCATAATTGTCTTGATGCAAATAGTCAAATTTACTCGTGAAATTTCTTCGTGTAATCACTGCATAGCCTAATCGTAATTTAGGTTTCTTTTTAAAATCGAGTATCCCTGCAATTAAATTAGGCATTGTGCTTAATTGCGTGGATTTTAGATCTAATCCATCACCCAAAAAATTCTTCATTTTTAGATTGCTAATTCGATAAGCATTGACTGATATAGAAAGTGATGGATCTTCCACAAAAGTCATTGCTGCAGCATTATAATACGCAGTCGCATTATCACCTAACCCCGCTGTTGCCGCACCACCTAAAAGTGATGCGCGAGCACCAAAATGTTCAGACCAATGATGATAATCTTGAGCCGAAACATGAAAGACTAGTAAAAGGAATATTACGCTTATTTTTAGTTTCATAGTAGTGTAATTGGTTGGCAATATATGAAATTTGATTTTGATATAAATAACAAGAGCGAGCCAGTAAAACTGACCCGCTCATACACCTATTGGATTAGGTTAGTGGTAGGTTAGGTTGATTATAATCCAATAACGTGCTTTACTTCTATTTCCGTCACTTTTCGTTCCTTGCCTTGTTTATTCAAGTAAGTGCGGTTCACAAGTCGACCATGAATGGCAAGTTGTCTACCCTTTTCACCGTATTCTTCAATGAACTGTGCAATATTTCCCCAAGCAAATACCCGATGCCATTCTGGCTTTTTCTTGGTATTATCGGGATATCTATCTGTTGCAAGCGTAAATCTTGCTACTTTTCCTCCATTATCAAAATTGGTAATTTGAGCATTCGCTCCCATGTTGCCAACTAATGTGACGTGGTTTTTAAGAATCTGCATATCGTAGATTTTTTTAAAGGATTATTAAATCGTTGACTTCAACTTCTGAGATAAACTGCTTTGCATTGTTGCGCTGGAAAAAACGTGTTGTTAATTTACCTTCAACGGCAACTTCCAATCCTACACTGCCTAGTTCTTCTAGAACTTGTACCCATCTTCCCCATGCCGAAATACGATGCCAATGACTTTTCTTTTTCGTGTTTCCATCCTCATCGAGATATGTTTCTCTCGTTGACATTGTAAACTGTGCGACTTTTCTTCCTGTAGGCAATTCATAAAAACGTGGTGCTGAAACAACTTTGCCGATTAAATTAACGTGATTCATTTTAATGTGTTTTGTAGTGAAAAAAATGGAGCCGACCGGGCCGGCTCCGTGGTTAGGTTGATTGGTATTATGCATGTTCTGGTTTCGGCGATAAAATCAAGAACTCACTCACCTCAATCGAAGTCGAATAGCGTTTTTCGCCCTCCTTCGTTTCATACTGGCTGTTTACAAGTTTCCCTTCAGCAATAATTTCTTGACCCTTTGTCAAAACCTTCGCCGCAGATTCCGCCTGCTTCCCCCAAATCGTTAGGTTGTGCCATTGCGTTTTCTCTTGCCACTCACCTTCTTTGTTTTTGTAACTCTCGTTGGTTGCGATCGAAAAACGGGTAAGCGTTCTTCCCGATTCGAATGTTACTACTTCTGGTGCTGCTCCTAAGCGTCCAATTAAACTAACTTTGTTTCTTAATCCGTTCATGTGTTTTGTTTTTGAACATTAATAATTTTATCGTCTAACTCAGTACTTTACCGACATCGACAGGACAAAGGTGTGACAACATCAAAATCACATCCGGTTATTTGTCGTTTTCTGTCGAATATCTTTCGTTTGTAAACACTTATTATCGACTTTTATTCTGTTTTTCAGTACATTATATTAATCGATTGATTAGAAATAAAATCCTTTTTTTTTCATCTATTTCCTTTTTTTAGATTCATATTTCATCCAAATCCCGTAACTTTGACCTTAGATTATGGAATTAAAGAGACTCAATAAAGCGATTTCGGAAACTGGTTTTTGTTCACGTCGTGGTGCTGATAAATTCATTGAAGAAGGTGCCGTTAAAGTTAATGGCGAAACAGCCGGACTGGGGGTGAAAGTTTCACCCGATGACGTTATTGAAGTCAATGGTAAAGTGATTACCAAAGAAGTTCAGAATATCTACTTAGCATTTAATAAACCGATTGGCATTACTTGTACCACGGATACTGAAATCAAAGGGAACATCATTTCTTACATGAAATACCCAGAGCGTATATTCCCTATCGGTCGTTTAGATAAACCTAGTGATGGATTAATTTTCATGACAAACGATGGCGATATCGTGAACAAGATTCTTCGCTCTAAAAACAATCACGAGAAAGAATATGTCGTTCGTGTTAATCGAAAAATCAGTGCCCACTTCTTAAAAGAAATGGCGAGCGGTGTTCCAATATTGGATACCGTAACGCTTCCTTGTAAGGTTGAAAAGATTGATGACTATACTTTCAACATTGTTCTTACGCAAGGACTTAACCGCCAGATCAGAAGAATGTGTTTAGAGCTTGGTTATGAGGTTCGTGCACTGAAGCGAATTCGTATAATGAACATCGAACTTGGTGGATTGAAGCCAGGGAAATATCGTCACTTCACGAAACCAGAGTTAGAAGAAATTTTGCGTTTAGTCGGAGACTCTTCAAAAACAGAAGAAGCATCTTAATCGATTTTAACGGAAAAACACCCTTCAACATCGAATTCGTACAGTATTGAAAAGCTCAAGAGCCAATAAATTATTTATCTTTAGTTTTCTTAAGTTTTCAATATGAACGAAGCAGAAAAATTACGCATAACGCGCACCCCTGAACATGCCGCAGGAATGAAAGCCGTTGTGATTGCATTGAAGAATATTTTTGACAGAATGCCAAAAGGCAAAAGTCTTAAAGTATTGAATAAGCTGAACAAAAAAGAAGGTTTAGATTGCCCAGGTTGTGCTTGGCCTGATCCGAATCATCGTTCGAAACTAGGTGAATACTGCGAAAATGGTGTAAAGGCTATTGCCGAAGAAGCCATGGACGCTAGAGCTACTCCTGCATTTTTCGCTAAACATTCTATTGCTGACTTACGTGCTCAAAGTGATTATTGGTTAGGACAACAAGGGCGATTGACACATCCTATGATTGTGCGTCCAGGTGGAACTCATTACGAAGAAATTTCTTGGGATGAAGCCAATAAAATCATCGGTGAAAACTTAAACGCACTGAATAGCCCAAACGATGCGGCCTTCTACACATCAGGTAGAACAAGTAACGAAGCGGCATTTTTATACCAACTCTTTGTTCGTATGTATGGAACGAATAATCTTCCAGATTGTTCAAACATGTGTCATGAATCAAGTGGTGTAGCATTATCAAAAACAGTAGGAATTGGTAAGGGGTCTGTAACACTAGACGATCTTTACAAAGCAGATCTAATTCTGATTTTTGGTCAAAACCCAGCGACAAACCATCCAAGAATGCTTTCTTCCTTGGAAAGGGCAAAAGCAAATGGAGCTAAGGTTGTTTCCATTAATCCACTGAAAGAAATTGGATTAGTAAAGTTCAAAAATCCGCAAACTGTTAAAGGTGTTATTGGTGGTGGTACAGTTATTTCTGACTTATACTTACAAGTTAGAATCAACGAAGATGTGGCTTTATTGAAAGCTGCTATGATCAAATTGTACGAACGTGCTAAGACGAATCCAGATATTTTAGACGAAGAATTTATTGCAAATAAAACTGCAGGTTACGAAGAATTTAAAGCCGATCTAGACCAACAAGATTTAGCAAGTTTGGTAGCTCGCACAGGATTACCAGAAAGTGAAATTGACGCATTTGTTGATTTGCTTGCAGCAAAGAAAAACGTAATTACGTGCTGGGGAATGGGATTGACACAGCACGTAAATGGTGTGGATAATATCCAAGAAGTTGTAAACCTTTTATTAATGAAAGGAAGCATCGGAAAACCAGGTGCTGGAACTTGCCCTGTTCGTGGACACAGTAATGTTCAAGGTGACCGTACCATGGGAATTGCAGAACGTCCTTCCAAAGAATTGTTGAATAAAATCAGTGAGAACTTCGGATTTACACCGCCACAAGAAGATGGATATAGTGTAATTGGAGCCATCAAGGCAATGCACGAGGAAAAAGTGAAAGTGTTTATTGGTATGGGAGGAAACTTCTTATCGGCAGCACCGGATACGCATTATACTGCGGAGGCATTTAACAAGTGTAATTTGACTGTTCACATTTCAACGAAACTGAATCGTTCACACCTAACACACGGAAAAACAGCTTTGATTTTACCATCCATGGGTAGAACAGATAAATACGTGAAAAACGGAAAATCTCAGTTCGTATCAGTAGAAAACTCCATGGGGGTTGTTCATACAACGCAAGGGCTATTGCAACCACCTTCTGAATTTGTAGAAAGTGAACCAGTGATTGTAGCAAATATTGCGAAGGCAACATTGACACAAGACAAAGTAGATTGGGATTTCTTAATCGAAGATTATAGTAGAATTAGAGACCTCATCGAAAAGACGATTGCAGGGTTCGAAAACTACAACGAACGATTGAAAAAACCACTTGGATTTGAATTGCCAAATGGAGCGCGTACTGGAAACTTTACAACGCCGAATAAGAAAGCAAATTTCACTGTAAATAAGCTTTCTGAAAACAATTGCGAATCTGACGAATTCTTGATGATGACAACGCGTAGTCATGATCAATTCAATACAACAATTTACGGATTAGATGATCGTTACAGAGGTGTCTTTAACGGTAGAATGGTTGTGTTTATGAATGAAGAAGACGTAAATGCAAAAGGATTAAAACAAGGCGACTTAGTTACGCTATTCAACAATTACGATAATACCGAGCGTGCAGTAGAAGGTTTCGCAGTGGTGCCCTACAACATTCCAAAAGGATGTTTAGGAACGTACTTCCCAGAGGCAAACCCATTAGTACCCCTTGGATTACACGCACACTCAAGTCATACACCAGCATCTAAATCCGTGAAGGTTAAAATTAGAATGAAATAGAATGAAAATATTTTTAGCAACATTCATTGGATTGGTCGTCTGCTTTTTTGCAACACCATTGTTAGAGCTCATTGGTCACTCCCTCTTCCCCGTTCCTTTCAAGGTGGATTTTTCCAATATGGAGGAATTTAATGCCAACAAACACCTCATTCCTACAGGAGCGTATATTTCAGTCGCACTTGCGCATGCCATAAGCCTGGTTATTGGATTAATTGTAGCGCGAATGATTGAAAAAACAGATATGATTCCTTTGTATATCATAGCAGGATTCATACTGTTCGGAACGGTGGCCAATGCATTTGGTATTCCACATCCCACTTGGTTTAAAATCCTTGACATCACACTAGTAACTTCTGTTTCAGTAGTCCTATTGTATTTCTTTTTTAAGAAAAATAAGTTGAAATGATAAAGGGATTATTCGAAACACACCTCTATGTTGAAGATCTAGACCGATCTATTCAATTCTATTCTGAAGTAATCGGTTTAGAACAATGTCATTATGACGAACGCAGAGCTGCATTTTTTTGGATAGGAGAAGCAAAACAACAGATGCTTGGGATTTGGGAAAAACCAAAAGCAGAAATCGATATTCGTCACTTTGCATTTGAATGTGAACCTGAATGGATTATCAATGAATCAATAGACTGGTTGAAAGAACGTAAGTTGCCATTCCGAAACTTTTTAAAAGACGGGACAGAGCGTCCGATGGTTTTTGCATGGACACCAGCCATTTCAATTTATTTTGATGATCCGGATGGACATTCTTTGGAGTTTATTGGAGTATTGAAAGGTAAATCAAGACCGAAAGGGGGAGTCATCTCGTATGAGAATTGGCTCGCGTTAGAAGAAAAAGAAGAAACAAAAGATTAGATATGTTTACAGGAATTATTGAACAATTAGGAGTTGTAAAAAACATTAAACGCGAAGGAGAAAACATTCATTTCACGATGAAATCTTCGTTCACAGATGAGCTTAAAATTGACCAGAGCGTTGCCCATAACGGATGCTGTTTAACCGTAGTTGAAATTAACGGTGACGAGTATGTGGTGACAGCAATTCAAGAAACCTTAAATAAAACCAACTTAGGCGATTGGAATGTTGGAACAAAAGTGAACTTGGAACGTTGTACAGTTATGAACGGACGTTTAGACGGACACATTGTTCAAGGGCATGTAGACACTACTGCGATTTGCACAGACATTGAAGATCAAGATGGTAGTTGGAAATTTACTTTTGAATATGATACCGATCAGGTAACCGTAGAAAAAGGTTCAGCTACGATCAATGGAACAAGCTTAACTGTTGTGGACTCCAAAGATAAATCCTTTTCGGTTCACATCATTCCTTACACATACGAACACACGAACTTCCATACTTTGAAAGTAGGCGATAAAATCAATTTAGAATTTGATATCATTGGGAAGTATGTAGCGAAACTAATGGCGAGATAAAAACACAAACTACTTAAACGATTGACATACTATCCTTTACAAATGAGTATAAGCATTCTTTCGAAAAAAATGAATGTGAAATTAGACGAGGATATGCTATATTGGCTGGAACAATTGAAACAAGAATGTGAGAACTAAATACAACACACAACAATGTATTTGAAATCCTTTTTATCTCTATTCTGCCTCGTAACTATCTTTGGGTGCGATAATTCTGTACACAACTCCTCAGAAGAGGATGGATTTGTCGATTATCCCCTAACGTCTTATCTTGATATTGATGTAGATAGTCTCGGTCGCCTTCCTGAGAATCCTTATGTAGTAAATGTTGAAAAGAATGGTAAACACATTATTGTTGTGGGTACTCTTCACTCCAGAGATACGCTTGACCCATTGTTTATTTCCATCGAGAAATTATTTAATCAATTTCAACCTACCGTAGCTATTAATGAAGGAGGTAAAGTCACAGATTCGTATTTGAATAGAAATAACGCGATTCAAAAAGATGGAGAAGTTGGATTGTTGAAATTTTTGTGCGACAGCCTAAAAATCGAGATGATTAATGGCGATGCACAAGAAAAAGATGAATTTTTAATGTTGTCAAAAGCATTCTCAAGAGAAGAAGCTTTATTCTATTATACCTCAGAACGATTTGTTTTACCTTTACAACATTGGGCTACTGAAGAATACGATATCGATAGTTTATACAAAACTGAATTTATTGATGGTTATTTAAATTCATGCGGGATAAAATTAAATAGCGAAGAAAAAACATTTGATTACTACAGAAACCATTATAAGCAATATTTCAAGAAGGATTTTCATATTGAAGACCTTAACTCGGATGATTTTATAACCATAAAGAATCAACATCACTTTTCAGAGCTTGCTCGCAAGTCGTGTAATTTCAGAGATCGACATCTCTTGGAATTAATTGAAAAAGAATTAAAACAGCACGACAGAATAATCGTTGTTTTTGGTGGTTGGCATGTATTAGCCATTGAACCGGCAGTCAAGCAAATAATAAACAAATCACAATAAGGTTTACACCTATTCTTTCGCTTGTGCTCTTTGAGTTTACCAAAAAACGATACGAAACCTAAAACTTCCTAGATTGGTTTAATAAAGTAGTTTATCTTTAAGCTAATACTTTTAAATATCACTTCACTATGAGTTATTCAAAAAATCAAACCGGTTGGATCATCATCATTGCTATGATCATATTGTTAGTCCTAACAGGTATGTTTTATGGCCTTGCGCCTTCCTCTGAAGAAATTAATATGTCAGCATTAATAACGTTGATTATTACGTTGAGTGTTATTTTACTTTTCTTTTATCAATTAAGGATAAACATTAGTGATTCTAAAATTCAACTGGTGTATGGTATCGGTTTAATCCGGTTCAATTTCAAGGTAGATAAACTAATATCCGCAGAAGCCACTAAAACACCTTGGTACTTAGGCCTAGGAATTCGTTTCTCAACCAATGGGATGATTTATAACATAAACACCCTAAAAGTAGTTCGTGTACAGATTATACAAAACGGAAAACAAAAGTCCTTCTTTATTGGAACTCCAAATCCAGAAGAGTTAAAGGCGAAAATTGAAGAGTTCTGTAGCAAATAATTTGTTGAATAATGAAAATCTGTGCTGCTCAAACCAAACCTATCGCTGGAGACATTCAGCAAAATATAGAGCAACACCTTGCCTTGATTAATCAAGCACTCGAATACAACGCTGAATTTATTCTATTCCCAGAGTTATCCATCACGGGATATGAGCCTAATCTTGCCGATGAATTGGTCACTGTTCCTGAGGATGAAAGATTTGATGTTTTTCAAAGTAAAAGTGATGAATATAATGTTGCAATTTCAATTGGTTGTCCGATAAAAAATGATGGAAATGTAAGTATCGGAATGATTACTTTTCGCCCGAATAAACCACGTAAACTGTATCTAAAAAAGCACCTTTTTCACACAGAGTTAAAACACTTCGTGACAGGAACTACAGAAACTAACCTTAATATCAACAACACGAATATCGGACTAGCAATCTGTTACGAAATATCAGTTCCTGAACATCAAAAAGTAGCCTTTGATAATGGCTCTAAAATATATGCAGCTGGCATTGTAGAAACAATTGAAGGCATAGAACGAGCAATTGACAAAATGGCGATTACCTCTAAGAAATACGCAATGATTTCTTTAATGTCAAATTGTATAGGTTTTTCAGGGGAATATGATTGCGGTGGTAAATCGTCCGTTTGGGATGCAATGGGTAATCTAAAAGGGCAATTAAATGGAGACGAAATAGGTGTTTTAGTTTATGATACAAATACCCAAGAAGTTGAGATTGATTATCTTCAGTGATAAATACTCATCATCATGATAGCAAACACACCAGAACCACCATATTACGCTGTAATTTTCACTTCTATTAACACAGAAGATGCTGAGGATTATTCTGAAATGGCAGATTTAATGGTTGAACTTGCTGGTCAAGAACCTGGGTTTTTAGGAATTGAAAGCGCAAGAAATGAACTTGGTATAACGGTTTCATATTGGAAAGATTTAGAATCAATAAAAAGGTGGAAAGAAAATTCAGACCACGCAGTTGCACAAGTCAAAGGTCGTGAGAAATGGTACCAATCTTACAAAACTAGGATTGCAAAGGTCGAACGCGATTACGGGTTTGAAAGCATTAAATAATCAAATATGAAACGTTCAAAATCCCTATTCGCTTCTTCAATATTTGCACTAAATGTACTGTTTTTGAGTTGTACAAATGAATCAGCATCGGTTGAAACAGAAACAACACCAGCAGTTGAAACAATTGAAGAACAGATACCCCCTGTGAAAGCAGAAATTGTTGATTCGAAAGCTGACCTTTCTACGGCTAAATTTACAATTCCTGAAGGCTACGTTTTATTTGATAAAATAGAAGGTGATTTGAATGGAGATGGGATTAACGACCATGTGTTAATGATAAAAGGTACGGACAGCGCCTATGTTGTTATCAATCGATTTGATGATGAAGTTGACCGAAACCGAAGAGGCATTTTAATTTACTTAAGCGACAAAGACAATTACGTTCTTGCTATAAAAAACCTTAGCTGTTTTTATTCCGATCAAGAAGATGGTGGGGTGTATTTCCCGCCTGAACTATCAATCAGTATTAGTAATAATAAACTCTACTTCGACTATGCGCATGGTAGATATGGATTTTGGCAATATACCTTCAGGTATCAAGATTCTGATTTTGCCTTGATAGGTTATGACGCTAGTCAAAATTACGGCCCAATAGTAAATAGAGTGGTAAGCATTAACTTTTTAACCAAAAAACGCTTGACTAAAGAAAACGTCAATCAAGATATTGAAGAAAGTGGAGAAGAAGTTTTTAAGGAAACTTGGGATAAAATTGAACTGGATGAGTTATACACACTTTCACAAATTAAAGAGTTCGAAGACTTAGATATAAAATTCTAAACTGAAAAGTCGTAATTCTGTTACTTTTTACAACGAGATAATTATATCTTTAGAACCATCACTGAAGTTGGTTTAATGAACGCACTAAAACTATTCACAATGAAAACCTTTCTTTCGTTAATATCCATCACCCTTACAATTACTTTATATGCTCAAAATCCGATCGCTGCATTAGAATCGCCGGAATTGAATGTCTTATATCGCGGTTACGCAAACAAAATTATTCCTGCCGTTAGCAATAACCAAGGAAAAACCATCATATTAAGTAGTGAAGGAACCCAAATATCAAAGCCTGAAGGAACAGATTACTTCGTTGCTAAACCTGGTCGCGATAGTAAAGTCTCCATTACAATCAGTTTAACGGATGGTCATGACACAACCTTTGTAAGAGAAGTTGAGTATCGTGTTTCAAATTTACCCGACCCTACTCTTTATTTAGGTAAATCAAGAATAGGTTCAGCTGCCGACATTAATGCAACTGAATTACATGTAAAATACCCAGCAGAAGTTCCATTAAAAGCATCTTTTCAAATTACTAAATGGAGCATCACGGTTAACGGAGAAACCATTTCTGGAACTGGAAATAACATCAAATCAGCATCTGAACTACTTCAAAATGCTTCCGATGGCGCAGTCGTTTTTGTACAACTAAATATTCTAAGTTCTGACGGAATTACGCGTATGCGAACTGGCAATTGGATCGTTGAAAAATAAAAGCAATTACAAATGAAATATCTATTTATTCTTTTCCTTTTTGTAGGAAGTATTCAATCTAAGGCTCAAACAATACCGGACAAATATGCAGGTATCTTTAACCAAACATATATGGTTCCGTATGCTGAGAAATTTGAGTTACTAGCAGATTTTTTTAAAGATAACCCCAATGAACCTTGGTATTTCTGGATGCAAGCCACGATTTATAATCAAATGAATAATAATGAAAAGGCGCTTGAAAATTATCAAAAAGCAATCAGACTTGACCCTTTCTTTTCTGGAGCGCACGCAAGTCTAGCACGCTTCTATTACTACAACGACAGTACTAAATTGGACGTCGCATTAAAACACATAAATAAAGCCATTAAACTAGAACCAGACGACTATCATTATCGCATAGACAAGGGAAACATTTACTTCGAAATGAAGAAATATGAATTTGCGCTAGACGAAGCTAATTATTTGTTATCACTGCCTAATTTTGATCGCAATTTAGCTGTAAAATTAAAGATTCAGGTGCTGGAAGTACTAGGAAGCACAGTTGAACTACATCAATTCGTGCGAGATAATGACCTTTCCAATGATGGAGAATTTCTAGGAACTGATTTTGCGTTAATGTTAGCATCCATTTACGAAGATATGGATGATCAAACAAGGGCCTGTAAACTATATAACGGTGCATCGGAACCATATAATATAATGGGTGAAGAACTTCCAAGTGAGATAATGAAAAACATAGAAAAGTGTAAATAGTTATGCCCGTAAACAACAATAAAAGTCTCATTCTTATCATTGTTTCTTCTGTTACTTTCCTTCCAAATTTAGGAGGATTACTTGTTGCAGTATTTGGTCTAATGGACCCTCCAATCGTCTTATATATTGTACCCGGACTTATGGTTATTCTATCTACTATTGGATTTATCTATGGCATCATGATTAGGCAAAAATCAAATTAAATTTGCTCTATGAAAGCGGTAATCTACAACAAGAAAACTAATCCAAAATTAGTTGTTACAGAAGTCGAAAAACCAACGCCCAATGACGATCAAGTGTTGGTCAAAGTCGTGGCTTCTTCTATCAATGCACTAGATTATCGTTCTATGAAAATGGGATCTATTCCAAAACGAAAGATTTTTGGAGCAGATATTTCAGGTGTAGTTGAATCGATTGGAAAAAACATTACTCAATTTAAGGTTGGAGATGAAGTGATGGGAGATCTATCCGATTGTGGTTTGGGTGGTTTTGCTCAATATGCGATTGCACAAGAGAACATTCTCGTGATTAAACCCGCAAATATTTCTTTTGAAAACGCAGCTGCTATGCCGGTTGCTTCAACAACTGCGCTACATGGTTTGCGCAATAAAGGAAACATACAAAAAGGACAAACCGTATTGATTGTAGGAAGCGCGGGAGGTGTTGGGACTTTTGCCGTTCAACTTGCAAAGCATTTTGGAGCAGATGTTACAGCTGTTTGTAGCACTAGAAATATTGAGCAATCACTTGAATTAGGAGCGAATCAATGCATCGATTACGCAAAAGAAGATGTGTTCAAAAAACCTGCACGTTACGACCTCATTGTTGCAGTAAACGGGAATTACCCATTACTCTCATATAAGCGATCTTTAAAAAAGGATGGAACATACGTCATGATTGGCGGTTCCATGAAACAGATTCTAAAATCCATTTTCTTTGGTAAACTGTTATCTCTAGGGTCGAAAAAAATGCGCTTCCTTTCTATGAAAGCGAATAAAACTGATTTGGAGTTCATCGCAAATATGGCCGAAAAAAATCAAATAAGGTCAATTATCGAAAAGACGTATCCACTGGAAAAATTAGCTCTAGCCATAGAAACCGTAGCTCTAGGTCGTGCCAAGGGAAAAGTGGTTATAACCATCCAATAAAGAGGGGCTGTTTCTTCTGTAATAAAGACGACAAATAATTAGACAATATTCTAGTACCTTTATCAGTATATGTCATTCTATCAAAAATTATTTGCTTCAAAATATGATTCGTTCATGACGGATTTGGAAAAAGAATTCCATCCCATTCGTGCTGAACTGATTGGAAAACTAGAAGGAAATATTTTAGATGTAGGTTCAGGAACAGGGGCGAATTTTGAACATTTTAACGCAAATGCGCATGTAATTTCCGTTGAACCTTCTTCCTATATGTTGGATAAAGCAAAATTAAAATTGCCTGAAAATTCGACGATTGCCACATATAACATAGGTGTCAATGATCCTGAACTAGAGAAAATCATCAAAGAGAATTCTTTGGATTATGTCGTTTGTACTTTGGTATTATGCACCATTCCAGATCAGCAGCTGGCTTTCGAGAAGTTTAAAAAATGGTTGAAGCCAACAGGTAAACTAATCATCTTAGAACACATTCATGCTGAACATAAAATAAACCGGTTTTTTCAAAATGTGATTAATCCCATTTGGCGTGTAATTGGTGATGGGTGCAACCTCAATAGAGATACCGATTCACATATTAAAGCTGCCGGATTTATACTGGAAAGCGAACAATACTTTAAACGCTCATTGCGATTTTATCGAGCCGTTTTTCGAAATCAATAACCTCTTAAATTCAACACGAATATTAGATAAATTGCCAAAACACCATAAAACTACGCTACTATTCACTCTGCTCTTCTATTTTCCTAAATTGAATTAATATCTTAGCGGCCGATCTAAAGATTAAAATTATGAAAGACACTAAATTGAACAATTATATTTCCGATGTATTGGAAAACATGCCATCTGATTGGTTAAACCTAACTACACATCGCCTAGATATTTATGATGAGTCATTGGCCAAATTTCAATTCTTAGATCAGTTTGAAGCATTATACAATGCCAATAATTCTGAAGCTTCTGCATTAAATGAATTGCCTACGGCTTTTGATTATATTCGTTTAGGGCATCCATTATCGTGTGTTTTAGAATGGGTTATAGCAAAAATAAACAACTCCAAACATCAAAATGTCATTGGGTTCTCTTCTCAAACTACACCTATTTTAGCTGTATTGAGAAAGAATTTAATGGAAAAAAAGAATACACAAATTAACTATTCGGGAGACCTACCAAAACATTTTGATGCAGATATAATTAGAAATATCTATGGTTATACATTTGAACTAAACAAGGTTGATAACGCTCAGTCTGTTTCGTCCTTTGATGGAAGCACAATTTATATTTCACACCCTAACGATATTTGTCATTTTGATCAAAACGTAAACATCGATTTCCATGTAAATTTACATGATCAATTCGGAAGTATTTTATGTGTAAATGGTGAGAAAAATGAATCTTATATTTCAGAAATACAGCACGTTCGTAGAAGAGAAACTATTGCAATCACACCTGCTAATTCATTGGCAGTTTTACAAGAGTTAACAGGCGTTAAGAATACGCTTTCCGTAGGAAATGTAGCAACGAACAAGGCGAATACAATTCGTACAATTCAAGAAGTTACTGCTGCTGATACAAAGGCTTTAGTTGCTTCAAGTGGATTGTCTATTCAGTATGCAATTTTGATGGGACTTGTTCATGATGCGATGGAAAAACATCCAGGCAAAGCAATAAAAATCATAGTTCCACCTAACTGTTATGGAGGAACAAATGATCAAGCAAGACGTGTGGCCGCATGTTTAGATAATGTCGATGTAATGGATTTACCAGTAGATGGAGATCATAATATGGTAGAAAGTATTGACATCGTTTTGGCAAAAATTGCCGAATTAGATGCCGTACCTTACATTATCGCTGAAATACCAACAAATCCGCGCGTTGAAGTTCCAAACTTGATCAAATTGAACGAGGTTTTAAGTCAAGAACGCAAAACAACGGCTGGAACAATAGCGATTGACCCAGTATTCATTTTAGATCAAACATTTTGTCCAAACGTTCACTTTTTAGGTGAAGACGAAATATTGGCTTCCGTACGAACGATTTCTTTTGCCAGTGGATCAAAATTTCCAAGTGGTGGAAAATGTACTGCAGGTTATTGCATCGCCAATAAAAAAGCAGAAGACTTAATTGAAAAAATTGAACTTCACTTAAGTCTGTGTGATAACGAAGCAACTGATCAACAATACGAAATTCTGGCTAAACAAATGCCTTCCATGAATCAACGAATTAAAGACGCATACAAAAATACGCGTGCGTTTGTTAACTATATTCAGGAGGTTTTACCAAGTGCAAAAATCAATTTCGTTTCTGAAGAATTAGCCGCACAAGGATTTACACCTTCTGTTTTCTCACTGGACCTTCCAACTAAAGGAAATACAGATGAAGAAAGAGAAACATATAAGCGTGCTTTGAACTTGAAATTAATCAACATGATGATTAATGAAATTCCTAATGAAAGCAAATACTGTGTAAGTTATGGACAATTGAAAGGGTGCTACTGGACGATTCCTGCGACTTCAACGCAGGGAACAACAAAAGAGGGTGACAAAGACTATATCGCACGTGTAGCATTATCTCCAGATATGGATTTAGAAATGCACAAAAAAGTATTTTCAGATTTTGTGGCTGCAATTTAAATCACAAATCATTAAAGTAACCAATATGAGACAATTCTTATTTCTTTCAATCTTTTTCTTTAGCGCTACTTTATCCGTAAATGCGCAATCAATCAAGTTTAAAAAAAATACGGTTTTGGTGGATAAGGAAGTTTACCTAAACTATGAACGAAGCGGAACTGTTGGTTCTGTTTCTTATGATTTGTCAGAGCTTTCTTCTGGAAACAGAGTCATCGTTTTGGTTCAAAATAATGCCGGATCGCCTAGTGATATTAGCGATGATTACACAAAAATCATCTTTCTGAAACAAGGGTCTAATTTAGAAATAAGCGGTGGCGATTTGCGCAATGCTCTTAAACTTTTGATGAAAAATGAAGTTTTGAGAAAAGATGGAACATTGGATGAAACCAAGATCGATCTTTTTATAAAAAATTATGACGAGCAGATATCTGAAAGGACACTTCAGGTTAGGTAGTTTTTCGTAATCCAACCGAATCATATTTTCACCATTAACGATTACACCATGGAACCATTATTAAAGAGTCAGCCAAATTTCAGGGATTTAGGAGGTGTAATGACAAAAACGGGACAAAAAGTCAAAGCCAAAAAAATTTTTAGATCTGGGTATCTGGGTAAAATAGACGATCAAGATTTATCAATACTCAAAAAACTACGGGTAAATGATATTCTTGACCTGAGAACCACTCAAGAAATTGAACTCATAGGACAGGTCAATTATCCAGATTTTATCGTTTATCAAAACATTGGATTAAACGCTGGAAACATAACCAAATCTTTAATTCCTATTTTTCAAAAAGGGGAGTTTCATTTATTAGATCCAAACCTGTTGAACAATATCTATGTTGACTTAATCACGAAGTTTAATCATGAGCTTGCTGATATATTTAGGGTGATTCTTAATGCCAATCATGGAGTTGTATATCATTGCAGTCATGGTAAAGATAGAACTGGCCTTGTAAGTGCACTGCTTCTTGAATTCTTTGGTGTTGACCGTGATCACATTTACGATGATTACCTTAAATCAAATGCTCTATTAAAAAAGCAAAATGATGCTCAACTTCAAATGATTAAAGCGAACTTTATTAAGAAATTTAATAGAGAGGTTTCAGACGAAGAATTTAATCCAGTTAAATCACTTTTCTATTGCCGCACTGATTTGCTAAAAACGGTATTTGATTATATTGATAATGAGTTTATTACTGTAACCAATTACCTTGAATCGGCACTGGGATTAAGTAACCAAGAATTGGAGTTATTAAAAACTAAATATTTAGAATAAGATGTTTGAAGGATTAAAGTTTAAGCTCATTAAAAAACAACTTCTAAAACGAGATACTGAAGCCATGTCTCTAGAGGATATCGAACGGAAACATAAAGATCCAACTCAAGCTTTATTCAATGATTCATCTTATTTCAATGGAATTTCAGATGACGGTTCGTTTTTCCTTGTTCGCCAAAGCTTTAGAACCACACGCGGAAATGAATATTGGCTCGAAGTCTTCTTTCCTGACCTTGGTTTATTGCGACTAAAACAACATCCTGGACCAGAAGGTGAAGGATTCCAATCCGGCAAGTTGAAATTTGAAAAAATTCAAGCTGGTAGTGAATGGAAGGTAACATTTACCGGTGAAATGGATTTAAATGGTATAGGTAAACAAGTCAAAATAGACTTAACCTTTAAGGCGCAATCACCAATAGTTGATTTCCAAAACGCAATGATTGTAGATGCTACTGCAAAATCAATCGCACAAGCTAAATGGTCAAAATCGTTTTTTGAAAAACTAAAAGACTCCAAAAAAAATCATTTTGAACAAGGTGGCCGACTTACAGGAGTTATTGAAATAGATGGTGATTCGAGAAAAGTTGACTTCCCTTCTATGCGAGATCATAGCTGGGGAATTCGCAAATGGAGTGGCTGGAAACGTCATGTATGGATTGGCGGAATGTTAGAGAACAATGAAGCTTTTAATCTATCTATGGTTCAATACGATTATATGGGACAGCTTTCTGCTGGGTTTATCACTGAAAATGGAGAAATCCATTATTTAAGAGAGTTTCCTTCGATTGAAGATTTTGCAACAAATCCCATTTTTCCCGAAAAAATCGACTTGAAGCTAAAATATTCGAACGGTAAAGAATATCATCTAATCTGTGATCGGAAAACATTCGTACCCTATAATATGGATGATGAATATAGAATCAACGAAGGTATCTCTGCTGGGACTTTAAATGGTGTTCCAGTCAATTTGGTTACTGAATTTGGTTTTAATCCTTCTCATTATGATTTATAAGTTTGATGAAATAACTGACGGATTACCTGTTGGAGGCAAGGCAAATGGTTTGGCGTTCTTGCATCAAAGAGGACTTAAAATCCCGGCATTTTTCGTCATAACACATGAAGGAAGAAGTTCTTTTTTTGACAATCCGGCAGCACATATTTCTTGGATGAAAGATGGAAATAAAGCAGTACGTTCAAGTGGTCTGCGAGAAGATGGGGAAACTCAATCTTTTGCTGGTCAATTTGAATCATACTTGAACTTACAAACTCCCAATGAAATAGTTAAAGCGGTTAAGGATTGTATCGCTTCTGGAGAAACCGAGCGCGTTAAGAAATACGATTCTGATAGCCACAAAGAGAATCATGTTGCGGTCATTATTCAGGAAATGGTTGATGCCAAATACGCGGGAGTAGCCTTTTCTGCGGACCCAGTAACTGGAAGACGGGATATTTCGATAATCAATATTGTTGAAGGATTAGGCGATAAGCTAGTAGATGGGAAAGCCATTGCAGAACAAATTGAAATCAATAAACACGCTAGAAAAGATAGTGAAATCGTTTCAAAAATTGCGACAAATTCTATCCTGCAGGAGCTCAATAATGGCTTAATACAACTAAAAAATGAATTTGGAGCTGAGGTTGATGTTGAGTGGGCTGTTGATCAATACGATACGCTATATTGGTTGCAAGTACGACCAATTACAACGCTCTCAACTGTACATCCAAATGAATTAGACTCTAAACTAGCGAGTGAAGACGAAGTGCTGACAAGAGCAAACATTGGTGAAATGATGCCGGGTCATTTGACTCCACTTTCTTTATCGACATTCGGCAGAGCCATTGAATATGGTATTCAAGATTTTTACATGCAGTGTGGCGTACAAAAGGAAATTTTCGAAGATCATTTTAATATAAAGTACTTTTACAATCACGGTTTCATAAGTCTATCAGGACTTTATAAAATCTCAGATTATATCCTTTTGCCAAAAAACGAATACATCGAATTGAGTATTCTTGGCAGAGAACTAGAACGAAAATCACCTAGTAGCCCAAGAAACATATTCATTCAAATTCGAAATCAATTTAAACAATTTGGCTATTTTAGAAAGGCAAAAAAAAGGTTGAAACTCTTACAACTTTTATGTGAAAATATTCATCAACCACAGGGTCTAGACTCAATAGAATTATATAAATGGATCGACAGTCAATTATCGAATTTAAATCTTGCTTATAGTTACCATTATTGCACATCTGGTAAATCAGGCAGTCAATATTCTGCATTAATAAGTGTCATTAGCGGCGGACCAAAACCGACTCCTGAGAGCAATACCTATGCATCAAATTTTTTACAAAATATTGATGGAATTGTTGGGGCAGATTCAATTCAACAATTGAAAACTATTGCCAAAGAAATATCAAAAGTGCTTCCAAATAATGAGACACTATCAGACTCAGATTTATTAAACGAAATTCAATCGGATGATGGAGCGTTAGGAAAAACCTATAAAAAATTCATTCTAGAACATGGTCATCGTTGCGTACGAGAAGCAGAATTGGCAGAAAAAGATTGGTCTCAAGATCCAATAAAGCTAATTCCAGTTTTACGAAACATTACACTGTCAGGTCATTTTGATAATACGAAAAAGTCGTTTGACATGAACGAAGCAATGTCAAAATTGCCCAAATTGAATGGCTTAAAGAAAATGATTATCAAAAAACTTGCGCTTTCAACTCGTGATGCTGTTGTTATGCGCGAAATGAGTAAGTCTGCCGCAATCAAATTTCAACAAAAATTAAAGTTTGCATACATCGAATTAGCTAGGGACTTAGAAAACAATGAACTTATCGATGATGCTTCTGATTTATTCTATTTAACCCATCACGAAATAGGCTTATTATTGCATGGAGAACTTGATAAATCATCGCAAATTATCACTGATCGTAAACGACTCAACCATGTTTACTCTAAAATGAGTTTTAATGAAGTTTATTATGGTCACCCATACCCCGTAAACAATCAGTCTTCAGAAGGAACCTCCCAAGGAACTGTTGTAAGTCAAGGAAAAGTCATTGGCAAGATTAAGGTAGTTCGTAGCTTAGACGAGGCAGATAAACTTGAGAAAGGCGACATTATGGTATGTCAATATACAGACATTGGTTGGTCTCCCTATTTTGCAATTATCGGGGGAATTATCACCGAGATTGGTTCACCACTAAGTCATGGCGCTGTAGTTGCTAGAGAGTATGGAATACCAGCCATTGTAAACATGCACGGCGCAATGGATAAATTCAACGACAATGAAGTTGTTGAAATCAATACAGATGAACAGGAGTTTATTAAGAGGGTATAATTCTGTGTATTTTATCTCATTGAATATTCTATTACATTTTCTGTAATTTAGGGTTTAGCTTATCACCCATGATTTTCTGATCAAGTGATTAATTGTTGCTTTAATATGAAAGAAAAATTGCTTCATTGGATAAAATCAAAACGTTTTTGGAAAAGAATGCTGATAGCAGCATTAGTAATTCCGAGTGTACTACTCGGAATCACCCTATTCGTTGTAAACCATAAGCAAGATGCAATTGTTGCAGAAATTATGACTGCCCTTAATGAAGATTTTACCGGCAGTGCCGAAATCAAAGGTTCACACATTTCCTTTCTTTCAAATTTTCCATACGTTTCTATTGATCTAGAAAATTTTAAAGTATTCGAGTCGAAAAGCAAGACCAACAAACCTTTAATCGAGGTTCAGGACGTCTATATTGGGTTTAACCTTTGGACTGTCATTACAGGTAATATGGAAATCAAAAAGATTAAACTCAAAAAGGGACACATAGATGTAGTACAACATGTAAATGGCGAGTTTAATATCCTTAAAGCCTTAACAAACGAAAAAGAAATAGAAAATGCAGAAGAAGAATTTCATCTTGACCTAAAACAAATAGAACTTATCGATATTGATGTAACAAAGTTGAATGAAGCAAATGGAATAACCGTTGAAGCATTTATTTCAGAAGCAAAATCAAAATTCAAAACATCAAATGAATTAGTACACTCGTCGCTTGATGCAAAGTTTATCTTCAATCTAATTAAAGATCAAGACACTACTTTTTTAAAGCACAAGCACATAAAAATAAAGACGGAGGTTGATTTCTTTAAGGGCGAAAATATTCTAAAACTGCAACCTACCGAAGTGCATTTGGAAGAAGCCGAGTTTAATATGGAGGGAGAAATAGATTTTGATAATGACCTTTATCTCGACTTACTTTTCACTGGACAAAAGCCCAATTTTGATTTATTAATAGCGATGGCACCGGAAGACCTCATCCCTACTTTAAAATCCTATGAGAATAAAGCAGATTTATTCATTCAAACTACCATCAAAGGACCTTCAATAAATGGGAAAAATCCAGAAATAAATGCTGTCTTCAATTGTAAGAATGGAAGTATTCTGAACCCTAAGAATAATCGATCACTAAAAGACATAAATATTTCAGGAGTATTTACCAATGGTAAGCACAGACGACCTGAAACCATGGCGTTAAAGTTTAAAAAATTTAGTGCTAAATCTGGAGATGGTGGAGGGTCAGCAAGCACTGCATTTTCAATAATTGATTTCAAAACTCCAAACCTTAAACTCGAAGCGAATACAGAAATTGAACTGGCATTTATACAAGAGTTTTTTGGACTGGAAGATTTCAGTAATGTGCAAGGAAAGTTTAAACTCGCACTTAACTTTCACGATATCATTGACCTCAATAATCCACAACGTGCGATATCTAAATTAAATGAACATTATGATTTAAGTTTAATTATCGATCAAGCGCGATTTAACCACAAACTGATTGATTTACCGATCAATAAACTGGATATTGATATTGAAATGCACGGACATGAAGCCCGCATTGAAAAGACAGATATAGTTATTGGTAAAACAGACCTTCACTTCTCTGGAAAAATTGAAGACCTTCCTGCAATCATTCACCATACAGATGTTCCTGTAGATACTCGACTAAAATTATCTAGTAACAAGATTGATTTATATGAATTAACTGGTTCGGATTCCCTGTCAATTAATGAAGTGATAACAAACATGGAAATGGACTTTGACTTTAAGGCCAGTGCACGTTCATTTACAGAATCAAAGTATTTACCACAAGGAGAGTTCTTTATTGAAGACTTTCACGCCGATTTTAAACATTATCCGCATCGTTTTCATGATTTTCATGCAGACATCATCATAGAAGATCAAGACCTCAAAATTAAGGACCTAACTGGAATGATTGACAAAAGTGACTTTCACTTTACAGGTAAACTTGAACATTATGAAAAGTGGTTGGATGAAGACCCAGGAGGAGACTCTAACATTGAGTTTAATTTAACCTCTGACATGATACAACTGGAATCCTTGTTTAGTTATAAAGGAGAAAACTATGTGCCAGAAGATTACCGACATGAAGAATTTGACGATTTGAAAATGCATGGAAATACAGACTTGCACTTCAATCATTCCTTCCAATCAATGGACCTAAGAATAGATCAATTTGAAGCAAAAATGAAGGTGCATCCCTTACGTTTTGAAAAATTTGAAGGGCGCATACATTACGAAGATGACCATATTGTAGTAGAAGATTTTCATGGAAAACTAGGACATTCAACATTCAAAACAACCTTGAATTATTACCTAGGAGATGACGACAAAGTAAGGAAAAGGGACAATCATTTTGAATTATTTGCCAGTCGATTAGACATAGATCAACTGATTAATTACAGTCCAATCCCGAAGACCAAAAAAGGATCAGTAAATCATGATGAGGGATTTAATATTTACAATCTACCATTTACAGAGATGACGTATCATTTGGATATAAAAGAATTGAATTACCACAATTATGACATTAAAGCTTTTAAAGGAAACTTACGCACAACCACAGACCATTACATTCACATCGATCACTTAAACATGGATCTTGCAGGAGGGCATTTTAATATCGATGGATACTTTAATGGATCAAATCCAAACTTGATTTACTTCAGTCCGGACATGACCATACAAAATGTAGATTTAGATCAGCTCATGTTCAAGTTTGATAATTTTGGACAAGACCATATAGTGTCAGAAAACCTACATGGAAGATTTTCCGGGAAAATAACTGGAAAAATACATATGCATACGGATTTAGTTCCTAAGATAGATGATTCAGAAATTCATATGGACGTCGATGTAACTCATGGTCGATTAGAGAATTTTGCCTTACTTCATTATATGTCAGAATACTTTCAAAATAAGAATCTAGACAATGTTTTCTTTGATACTTTAGCAAATCATTTAGACCTCGTAAATGGAGAGATGATTATTCCAAAAATGCAAATTAATTCTTCCTTGGGACACATGGAGATTTCGGGTAAACAAACGTTGGAAGGACAGATGGAATACTACTTGAGGATTCCATGGAAAATGATTACTCAATCTGCTTCTTCACGCCTATTCGGTAAAAAAAATATAGAAGAAGTTTCAGAAGACCAGGTAGATGCGATTCAGTATGGCTCGGATAAAACAAAATACGTCAACATTAAGATCGTTGGCGATGATAACGGGTATAAGTTCTCTTTAGGAAAAGACAAGCGAAAACCTAAGTAATTCTTCCGTGAGTTATTTATGTACTCAGTTTTTACTAAAAAAATGAGCAGATTCTGTATTAAACATTTTAATTCTTCCTTTAATTATCTGAATAACTTGACTTAACTCTAATAAAACACTCAATTACAATTATCTTTGGGTTCTAAAACAACCGATAAACCAATATAAATGGCCTCAGGATTTTTTGCATTACTAGATGACATTGCTACGCTAATGGACGATGTTGCAACAATGAGTAAAGTCGCAACAAAGAAAACGGCTGGAATTCTTGCCGATGATTTAGCGGTGAATGCAGAAAAAGCATCAGGATTTGTATCATCACGAGAACTTCCAGTTCTTTGGGCTATCACAAAAGGGTCGTTTTTAAATAAACTAATTATTCTTCCAGCTGCATTTTTATTAAGTGCATTTATGCCTGTAGCAATTGTGCCAATTCTATTATTGGGTGGTGCTTATCTGGCATATGAAGGAATTGAAAAAGTCATCGAATATTTGTTTCACAAAAAAGAAGTGGAACACATCAGTGAGATGAAAAAGCTGACTAAAGTTGAAGTGCTTGAAAAGGAAAAAAAGAAGATCAAATCTGCTGTTTTTGTCGATTTTATTCTCTCAATCGAGATTATTATTCTGGCGCTTGGAACAGTGATTGAAGAACCTCTAAAAATTCAAATATTTGTGGTATCCATAATTGCCATTCTAGCAACAGTTGTAGTCTATGGGGTTGTGGCTCTATTAGTACGGATGGACGATTTAGGTTTAAGCTTAATTGAATCGAGCGAATCCACTTCTAGTTTTAAACACCATCTTGGAAATGTACTTGTAAAAACACTGCCAATAATAATAAAAGCATTAGGGTACATCGGAACATTCGCTATGTTATTGGTTGCAGGTGGTATTTTTGTACACAACATTCATTTTATTCATGATCTCTTTCATGCTTGGCCTTCAATGCTTGCTCAATTTGTCGTTGGGATTATTGTTGGAATTATTGCCGTTGCTCTGGTTAAATTGGTTATGATTGTTGTAAAGCGTATTAAAAACTAAACTGATGAAAAAAAGCAACACTTATCATTCACTTATTATCTTGAGTCTTATGTTTGGATTATTTTCATGTGCTACAATTCCAAAAGGAGCTGAAGCGGTTAAAAATTTTGAACAGGAAAAATACTTAGGTAAATGGTATGAAATTGCCCGAATGGATTTCAAGTTTGAACGTAATCTGAACAATACTACAGCAGAATATTCATTGAATGAAAATGGAACCATTCGCGTTGACAACAAAGGATACAATACGGTAAAAAAAGAATGGAGTCAAGCAATAGGTAAAGCCAAATTTGTTGGGTCAAATGATGTGGCCATGCTAAAAGTTTCCTTTTTCGGTCCCTTCTATGCTGGTTATAATGTCATCGCCATTGATCCAGAATATCAATACGCCTTAGTTGCTGGAAAAGACTTGAGTTACTTGTGGATTCTTTCGCGAGAGGCGAGTATTCCTGACGAAATTAAATCGAACTACTTAACCATTGCAAAAGAATTGGGGTACAATACATCAGAATTACTCTGGGTTGAACACAATAAATAAACATTAAAACGTATAAAGCATCGTTTCAATCACTCCTTTTCCGTCCTTGAGTTGAATCCGCAATAGTTGTTTTTCGTTCTTTACTTGCATCGAAAATGGTGGGTCTGTCAATCGAATTCCACTCTTCTTTTTAATCCGAATGCCTTGTCCTGAAATGATATCAATATTTGGAATGAATTCTCCGTTTGGTAGATGTTCCGTAAGGATTACATAGTTATAACCGCTCAGTTTACTTACAACACGACTTACCTCATCATTGGATAAATGTTGAAGTACCTGTCTCACTATAGCACAATCTCCTTGTGGCAATGAATCAACCGCAATATCTAAACTCTCAAATTGCAAGTTATTCAATTGAAATACTGACCGGTTATGTTCGATGAGTTCTGGAACAATGTCTACAGCTATATACGATGAAGTAAATGCCAATAACTCTTTGCCAATGTTAAAATCACCACAACCAAGATCACATACGGTCAATGGAAATTCAAAAGAGCTCAAAAATGATTGAACAGCTTCTAAGTATGGTTGAACGATTGAGTCATTATGTGAACCTTCACCCGAATAGAATGCTGTATTATTATCGCCCCAAAGTTTCAAGTCGTAGACTTGTTTCATCGCATCCTTCGTTGGCCAAGGTTTCTTTTTCATTTGATAATGCTATTCGACCTAGACTTTAAATTTCTTCTTAATTGGTAAAAATCGTCCTACTTCCTTCAAATAGCGCTCATATAAAGGATACTTCTCGCGTGAAATGCTTTCACTAAAATCTGAACTACCCTTGAACAAAACTACAAGCAACAAGCAACCTGCAATCGACCAATTGATCCAATGACCTGTTGCAACCACCGAAAACAGATAGAAAACAATCCAAATACTCTGTTCTGCTGCATAATTCGGATGGCGCATAAATGCCCATAAACCGGTATGCGTAAACCCTACTTTGTGAAAATCGTCTAATTCCCCTTTCGCTTTCAGTGCATACTTTTTTTCTTGGTAATTGTATTGTTGTTGATCGGCAACAAACTCCATCACAACCAATAAAATGATTGCCGCCGCCAGGACATAGTCTATCCAATTCATTGGTGTATCACTTCCCATGGCTTTAAGCGCTGGCAAAGTGAACAATAAGATCAATCCCATTTGATA
>JBFHHS010000003.1:0-40350 GCA_041596895.1 Crocinitomicaceae bacterium
ATTAGCATGCTTAAATCCTGGAGATAAAATCTTAGGATTTGATTTATCTCATGGTGGACACTTAACACACGGGTCTCCAGTGAACTTTTCTGGAAAACTTTATGAACCTCATTTTTATGGTGTAAATAAAGAGACGGGAACAGTAGACTATGATATGATGGAAGAAGTTGCAAAAAAAGAACTTCCTAAATTGATTATTTGTGGAGCATCTGCATACAGTAGAGATTGGGATTATGCTCGTATTCGTAAAATTGCAGATGAAGTTGGAGCATTGATTTTAGCTGATATTTCTCACCCAGCAGGATTAATTGCAACAGGACTTTTAAGTAATCCGCTAGAACATTGCCATATCGTTACAACAACAACTCACAAAACACTACGCGGACCAAGAGGTGGTGTGATCATGCTTGGGAAAAACTTTGATAACCCTTTTGGGTTGAAATGGAAAAATGGTAATCCTAAATCAATGGCTGCTTTATTAGATGCTGCTGTATTCCCAGGTACACAAGGTGGACCTTTAGAGCACGTTATTGCGGCAAAAGCAGTAGCGTTTGGTGAAGCCTTGACAGATGATTATAAAAATTACATGAAGCAGGTACAAAAAAATGCTTCTGTAATGGCGGATGAATTTGTTAAAAGAGGATACTCAATAATTTCTGGAGGAACTGATAACCACTCCATGTTAATTGATTTACGCTCAAAAGGCGTTACAGGAAAGGATGCTGAAAACACGTTGGTTAAAGCTGATATTACTGTAAATAAAAACATGGTTCCTTTTGATACTGAATCTCCGTTTGTTACATCAGGTATTCGTGTTGGAACTCCTGCACTTACTACACGTGGAGTAAAAGAAAATGAAATGGCTCACATTGTTGATTTAATTGATAAGGTGATAACGAATATTGATAACGAATCAATTATAGCCGAAGTAAAGACTGAAGTGAACAAATTAATGGGGCATCGTCCATTGTTTACTTGGGAATAAATCTATTTTATTTTAAATAAAAAAGCCTTGGTAAAAATACCAAGGCTTTTTTTTATTCTTAAAGAAATTAAATCTTCTAGTTTTTCAAAACACTCAAACCATTATCCAATGAACCGGTCAAATCCTTTAAAGAAGTACGCTGTAATAAGCTTCGTAAGTCATCTCGAACCTCTTTAAACTGAAAATGTAATGGACAAGGCTTCTTTTCATTACAACGCGAAAGCCCCAAACCACAAGAACTGTATATTCCATCTCCATCAATCACATTAACTACCTTTTCAAGATTAACAGTTAACATAGACTCTTGAGAAATAATAAAGCCGCCATGAGGGCCTTTTACTGAATCTACGATGTTTGCCTTAACCAGTTTCTGTAATATTTTAGCAGTAAAAGCCGAAGGTGAATCAATTGCTTCTGAGATTTCAGTAAGATTAACACGCTCTCCTTCCATCGATTTTGATGTAATGAAGATTAAAGAACGAATCCCGTATTCACACGCTTTGGAAAACATAAAATTGATATCTAGTTTAAACTAAAATCAAAGATACGAAAGTCACAAGAAAAACAAGTCACAAGAATTCTTAATAAACATGATATGTATCATGTATTCGGACAGTTTTATCCGTTATATTTGTAACAGTAATAAAGGACAAATTTATCCGATTATCAACTAACATAACATAAACTTAAATAGTACAAGATGAAAACAATTCAACGATTAGCATTATTCCTTACGATAGGAATGTTCGTAAGTTGTGGAGAAAACACAGACAACAAAACAGAAAGTGCAAAAAGCAGTGAGCCTGCAGCTGTTGAAGAAACAGAAGTATTAGAACCAGCTTCTACCCGGATCACATTAGATAATAAAGGGGTTGGTAAAATTAAATCTATCGAACTTGGTGAAACGATTGATGCGGCAATGGCAGAAAGAGGATCTGAGCTTTTCAATACAAATTGTTCAGCTTGTCACAAAACAGACAAGCGATTTATCGGACCAAATCCAACTGGAATATTGGAAAGAAGAAGTCCTGAATGGATTATGAATATGATTTTAGACCCAAAATTAATGGTTGAAGAGGATCAATGTGCCAAAGATTTACTTGTTGAGTTTAATGGTGCAGCAATGGCAAATCAAAACATGTCAGAAGAACAAGCTAGAGAGATATTAGAATTCTTCAGAACACTTAAATAAACTTATTATGAAACGCTATTCAATTTTTAATTGGCTGACAATTCTATTTGTCGCATTCGCAGTAAGTAGTTGTACTGACGAGAATACAGAAGAGACTACTGTAAGTAACACGAATATTGAACAAGAAAGCGATAGTCAACAAGGACAAGCTTTTATTGAAGATGAAAGTTCGACTCCAAATGTATTACAAATTGCTATTGGTTCACCTGATCACACCACTTTAGTGGCTGCGGTTCAGGCTGCTGAATTAGAAAATGCTTTGGTAAATGCAGGACCATTAATGGTATTTGCTCCTACTAACGCCGCATTTGATGCCTTACCAGCAGGAACCGTGGAAGATTTATTAAAACCTGAAAATAAGGAGAAACTTGCTTCAATTTTAAAACACCATGTAACAGCGGGGAATTATGACAAATCATTCTTAAAGAATTTTAAAAAATTAGGACAGGCAGACGATACTAACACTACGGTGGAAGTAGATGGAGATGATGTTTATGTTGGTGGTGCTAGAATCATTGCTAGTATAAAAGCGGGGAATGGAATTGTACATGTAGTAGACAGAGTAATATTACCAACAACAAAATAATTTAATCAAAAAAATTAGAACTTATGAAAAAAATACAATTTAAACTTTTGTCTCTTTTCGGGATTATAATGCTTCTTGCAAGTTGTGGAAATAATGGTGAATCATCTAAAGGAGCTTTAAATTCTAGCGCAGCTGAAAAAGTATATGTTGCACCAGGCGAGAAAGATGAATTCTATGCGTTTATGTCAGGTGGATATAGCGGAAACATTACGGTTTATGGTCTTCCTTCAGGAAGAATGTTTAAGGAAATTCCAGTTTTTTCTCAATTTCCTACAAGTGGCTACGGGTATTCAGAAGAAACCAAACCTATGCTGGAAACATCACATGGTTTTGTTCCTTGGGATGATGCTCATCACCCAGACATCTCTCAAACAAATGGAGAACTTGACGGACGTTGGATCTTTATTAACGGTAACAATACACCTAGAATTGCTCGTGTAAGTCTTAGTACATTCGAAACTGAGGAAATTATTGAGGTACCAAATAGTGCTGGTAACCATAGTTCTTCTTTTGTAACTGAAAATACGGAGTATGTTGTTGCAGGTACACGATTCTCGGTTCCTGTACCTCAAAGAGACATGTCAATTAATGAGTATAAGAGTAATTTTAAAGGAGCACTGTCTTTTATTAGCGTTGACCCAGAACATGGACATATGGATATCAAGTTTCAATTGTTGATGCCTGGATTTAATTATGATTTATCTCACCCTGGTAGAGGGAAATCTCATGGTTGGTTCTTCTTTACTACATATAACACAGAGGAAGCAAGTACATTATTAGAAGTAAATGCTTCTCAAAATGATAAAGATTTCATCGCTGCGGTTAACTGGAAAGTAATTGAAGAATATGTTAATAATGGTGGTGGTACAAAAATGCCTGCAGATTATGCGCATAATGTTTATGATGAATCTACTCACACTGGTACCACAACAATGAAGAAAGAAGTTCTTACGGTTGACCCTTTAAAAGTTCCGGGTGCTGTCTACTTCTTGCCGACACCAAAATCTCCTCATGGATGTGATGTAGACCCAACAGGTCAGTACATTATTGGTAATGGTAAATTATCAGCTGATTTAACTGTGCATTCGTTTGATAAAATGATAAAAGCAATTGAAGGTAAAAAGTTTGATGGTGAAGCATATGGAATTCCAATCTTGAAGTTTGAAGATGTATTAGCTGGAACTGTTAAAAGTGGTGGATTAGGTCCATTGCATACTGAATTTGATGGTAAAGGGAATGCATATACGACTTTCTTTATCTCTTCAGAAGTTGTTAAATGGAAACTTGGAACATGGGAAGTTATAGACAGAAAACCAACATATTATTCTGTTGGTCACCTTATGATTCCAGGAGGAAACTCTGCGAAACCATTTGGGAAATACGTTGTTGCTATGAACAAGATTACAAAAGATAGATACTTACCAACTGGACCAGAGATGGAGCATTCGGCGCAGATTTATGATATTTCTGGTGAAAAAATGGAACTTTTATATGACTTCCCTACTCATGGTGAACCTCATTATGCTGCTGGTTGTCCTGCAAGCTTACTGGCTCCTAAGTCGAAAAAACTTTACCGACTGGATGAAAACAAACATAAATATGCCATTACAAGTCCAGATAAAGCAAAAGTAGTTCGCGAAGGAAACGAAGTTCATATATACATGTCAACTATACGTAGCCATTTTACTCCTGATAATATTGAAGGTGTTAAAATTGGTGATAAAGTTTACTTCCACATTACAAATCACGAGCAAGATTTCGATGTTCCTCATGGTTTCTCAATGATTGGACAAAACACATCTGAACTATTAATTATGCCAGGGCAAACAAAAACTTCTATTTGGGAGCCTAAAAAAGTTGGAGTATGGCCATTTTATTGTACCGATTTCTGTAGTGCCTTGCACCAAGAAATGCAAGGGTATGTTCGAGTGTCTCCTGCTAATTCTAGTATTCCGATTAGTTGGTCTTTGGGTGATTAAAGTCCTTAAAAAATAATAAGAAACAGGCAGTGCTAAAAGCACTGCCTGTTTTACAAAGAACTTTAATTCAAAGCCGTTTCAACACTTAATTACAAAAACAGAATTATGAAAAAGGCGAGTATCTTAATGATTGTTGGTGCCTTATTACTTACAGGACTATTTGTATTTCCACTTTGGAACATTATGCTTGGAGCACCGCAATACCCAGAACCTTTAGGGATGGATATTTACATCAACGGGATTCAAGGAATGAGTGAGTTTGACATTCAAAACATTGATGGCTTAAATCATTATATTGGAATGAAAACTTTACCCAAATCTGAAGATATGTGGGAATTTAGCGTATTTCCCCTCGTAATTGGTACGATGGCAGCACTGGGAGCAATTATAGGTTTCTTAGGCTTATTTGGGAAATTAAATCATCGCTGGTTTTTAGGTTGGTTTATTCTTATGTCGATTCTTGGAATACTAGGAATGTATGACTTTAACGCATGGATGACAGACTACGGAACGAATCTTGATCCTCATGCGATAATGAAATTACAAAACCCAGATGGTTCTCCCATGAGTTATAAACCACCATTATTAGGGCATCAGAAAATGCTTAATTTCGATGCGTATTCATACCCAAAATTGGGCGGTTTTTTAATGGGAATGGGAATGTTCTTCACATTTATCGCATATTTTCTTGGTAAAAAATCAAAAAAAACAGACTAATGAAATCACATTTATTAATTACAGTCGTAATAGGCGCACTATTCATATTAAATAGTTGCAATACTGCACCAAAAAAAATCGATTATGGGAATGATGGTTGTCATTATTGTAAAATGACAATTGTTGACCAAATATACGGAGCTGAACTAATTACATCAAAAGGCAAAACATATAAATTTGACGCACTAGAATGCCTAATCAACTTCACGAAAGACAATAGCGCAATTCAAAACAGCAATCTTTATACTAATTATTATGAAGCACCAACAGAGTTTATTTCAGTGGAGGAAGCTACATTTTTAATCAGTAAGAACTTACCAAGTCCAATGGGAGCAAATCTAACAGCCTTCAAGAATAAATCTAATGCAAGTGCTATTCAACAGGAGAAAGACGGCAAACTCTACAATTGGGCAGAGTTGATTAAAGTATTCTAACGGGTTAACACCAATACGATGATAAAATTACTTTCACTTCATAAATGGGTGCTATCCATTACGCTACTGCTTTCTCAGTTTGCTTTCTCAAAAACAATTACTGTCTGTAAAACTTGCAACGTTAAGTCTATTAAAAAAGCAATTTCAGTTGCAAAATCAGATGATACAATTTTAATCAAGAAAGGAACATACAAAGAGTATAATTTACTAATAGATAAACCATTAAAACTTATCGGTGAAAATTACCCTATTATAGATGGTGGTGATCGAGGTGAAATTGTCCGAGTTACTTCGGATAACGTGACCATCGATGGTTTATTCATTATCAATGTTGGTACAAGTTATACAAGTGACCATGCCGCTATTCGCGTTGTGAGGTCTAAGCATTTTTTAATTCAAAACGTGGTATTGGAAAAGTTATTTTTCGGTATTTATATTGAAAAATCACATCACGGAAAAGTTTATCACAATAGAATCATTGGTGATGCAAAAGATGAATATAATTCTGGAAACGGAATTCAGCTTTGGTACTCAAAAAACATACTTGTTGAAAATAATATTATACAAAAAGTGCGTGATGGAATTTATTTAGAATTTTCCGATAGCATTACTATTAAAGAAAATAAAAGTACCGACAATCTTAGGTATGGTTTGCATTTTATGTTCTCTAATGATGATTTATACACAAAAAATCATTTTGAAAATAATGGCGCAGGTGTAGCTGTCATGTTTTCAAAACGAATAAAAATGATAAACAATACCTTTAAAAAAAATTGGGGTACAGCGGCTTTTGGACTCTTACTCAAAGAAATTAATGATGCCGAGATAAAAGGAAATACGTTTGAAGAAAATACAATTGCAATAAACGTAGAAGGTACAAATCGTGTCGAGTATTCTGGAAATAATTTTATACGAAATGGATACGCGATAAAGGTTTTAGGCGCCTGTTACACCAATACATTTGAAAAAAACAACTTCTTATACAATTCATTCGATGTATCATATAATGCTAGTATAAATGACAATGTCTTTAAAGATAATTATTGGAGCGCATACACAGGGTACGACTTAGAGCAAGATGGTATTGGAGATGTACCATACAGGCCTGTAAAATTGTTCTCATACATTGTAAATCAAACCCCAGAGACGATAATTTTGATGCGCAGTTTGTTTATAGATATCATTGATTTTTCTGAAAAGGTCTCCCCTGCTTTCACTCCAGATAATTTAATTGACGCAAGTCCCCACATGAATCGCTACTAATGATTAAAATTGAACAACTACATAAACGGTTTGTAAAAAACCAAGTATTAAAAGGTATTGACTTAGATATTTCACAGAACGGAATTTTTGCAATTTTAGGTCCTAATGGTTCGGGCAAGACAACATTAATTAAGTCTATTCTTGATATGGTAGTTCCTGATAGTGGAAAAATCTCAATTAATGGTACACCTATTAAGAAAAACTGGAGGTATCGTGATCAAATTGATTACCTTCCACAAATAGCCAATTTCCCTTCAAATTTAACTGTCCAAGAATTGATATCCATGATAAAAGATTTGAGGAATCGCACGGGAAATGACAAAAACTTAATTGGTTTATTTGGACTAGAACCTTTTTTGACAAAAAAACTAAGCAATCTATCTGGAGGTACAAAGCAAAAGGTAAACATAGTAATGACACTCATGTTTGATAGTCCCATTATTATTTTAGACGAGCCTACCACAGGCCTAGATCCAATTGCAATGATTCGCTTAAAAGAACTTATTATTGAAGAAAAGGCTAAGGGTAAAACAATTTTAATTACTTCTCATATCATGAGTTTTGTTGAAGAAATGGCTGATGAAATTGTATTTCTTTTAGAAGGAAAAGTCTATTTTAAAGGAAATATAGAAGTTTTAAAAAAACAAACGAAAGAATCGAATTTCGAATATGCAATTGCTAACCTTTTAACTCAAAAAAATGCTCAAGATTTTAAAATATAGTTTCTTTGATTTAATCAGAAGTAGATGGAGTTATGTGTATTTGTTTTTCTACCTACTGCTTAGTTCAGTATTGTTATTTTTAAATAATGATTTATCAAAAGCCGTCATCACATTGATGAATGTTATAACAATTCTTGTTCCTCTCATCGGAACAATTTTCGGTATTATGTATTATTATAATTCCAAAGAGTTCACAGAACTTCTTCTTGCACAACCTATTCGTCGATCATCAATTTTTATTGGACAATATTTAGGAGTAGCTTTATCTCTGTCGATGAGCTTAATAATAGGTCTTGGAATTCCGTTTGCATTATACGGTCTTTTCCAATCGAGTGAAATTTGGGACTTCTTGTTACTAATAATAACAGGCACATTCTTAACCTTAATATTCACTGCACTTGCATTTAACATCGCATTATATAATGAAAATAAAATAAAAGGGTTCAGTTATGCTATACTCTTATGGCTTTTCATGGCAGTCATCTATGACGGATTATTTTTATTGTCATTAATACTTTTAGATTCATACCCTTTAGATGGATTGTCCATCGGTGCAACTATGTTTAACCCGATTGATTTATCGAGAATACTTATTTTGCTTAAGCTTGATATATCTGCATTATTAGGATATACTGGAGCTGTTTTTCAAAAGTTCTTTGGGACTGGCTTGGGGCTTTTTGTTTCACTTTCTGTATTGTCGCTATGGGTAACAATACCAGTATTGAATATTTATCGTAAAAGTAAGAAAAAAGACTTCTAACCAGATGATAACAACCTGCAACCGAAAATCAATTATTGAACTAAGTTGCAGGTTGTTTTTTTATGACCTTCCAAAAAAGTTTGGGCAAAAATCGCTTTAGAGTGACGGCTTTAATTTCTTTATTTCCGATTAATATTTCCTTCTTATGTTTTTCAACACCATTTAATAAAATCGAAACGCACTCTTCTGCAGACATACCCGTGGCCTGATTATGATCCATTTTACCATTTGAATCTCCTTTTTCATTTAAAGCATTCACAGAAATATTTGTATTGATCTTACCAGGACAGGCAATTGTCACGTTAATCCCATTCTTCTCTTCCTCTAACAATAAGCTCTCG
Source organism: Crocinitomicaceae bacterium (assembly GCA_041596895.1). Lineage (GTDB taxonomy): Bacteria > Bacteroidota > Bacteroidia > Flavobacteriales_D > Crocinitomicaceae > UBA4466. The sequence continues at coordinate 8,980 of JBFHHS010000003.1, forward strand.
TAAAAGCCATGTAAAGCATGTTTTGAAGCACTATAAGCACTTCGTAAAAAGAATCCAAATTTACCCGCTATACTAGAGATTACAATTATATGTCCCGATCGTTGTTTTTGCATATAAGGCAAGACAGCCTTAGTAAGCGCAATATTTCCAAAGTAATTAATCTCCATAATTCGTCGATCAACCTCTAATGGTGTGTCCCCCGCCTCCGAACGTTGAGAGAGTCCGCCATTATTAAACAGAAAATCGATTTGACCATATTTGCGAATGACCTGACTAGTCAACTCTTCAAAATTTGACGAATTTTCTAGGTCTAATGCCAAAACGAAATGATTGTCTGCATTCAACAATCCCTTTCGAATCTCTTCTAATTTATCCGTATTCCTCGAAGACAAGATTACTTTGGCACCTGCTTTATCTAGCTGTTTAACCATTTCAACTCCAATTCCTGAAGAAGCTCCTGTTACCCACGCCACCTTTTTTGAAAACATATCGATTGGATTAATGTAAATCAAAGCTAAAAAAAAATCCTGTGAGCAATTTCACAGGATTCAAATATCTCAGATTAAGTTGACTATAAATCGTCTGGTAAAGAAACTGATTTATAACTTTTCTTTTTCGGTTTCAGCTGATCGATAAACACAATTTTGAATTTTTCAGAATCTGCATTATAAATCATTTCAGTAATTCCATTTACAATCGTTGGTGGATTCTTTTTAGAATTGTAAAAATCTTTTTCCATCAACTCGTAGGTATTATCATCATATTGTAAGAAAATAGAAACAATTAATCCGTTTTCCACACGTGCCTTTCCAGAAATGCAATAAGAGCCTCCCCCTTCTTGGAAATAACTAATAATTACATTTCGATGCATGTCATCAGAAACCGTATAAGATCCTCTGTCATCAAAGGCTTTTTGCAAACGGATAAAGCATTCACTCTGTCCAAAAGACGTTAATCCGATAAACATTACAAATAAAACTAGTATACTTTTTTTCATAGTTAAGGTGATTTGTGAGCCGAGGCTCGGTTTCAAATATAGCAAGTTTGATTTAATTTGTGCTACCTGCCATTTAATTTATTTATTTTTGAAAAAATCCAAATTCGATGATTGAAAGACAAATAGCAGACCAATTTTCCGAAGCATTAGAAATTTTGCAAAAATTTAACACTTCAGAAAACATAGAAAAAATCGCTAAAGCCGGTAATCATATGGTCTCTGGAATAAACAACGGAGGTAAGATTATCAGTTGTGGAAATGGTGGTTCAATGTGTGATGCGATGCATTTTGCAGAAGAATTAACAGGAAGATATCGCGATGACCGTCCTTCAATTGCTGCAGTGTCTATTTCAGACCCGAGTCATATCACATGCGTAGGAAACGATTATGGGTTTGATTTCATCTTTTCAAGGTATATAGAAAGTGTTGGTCAATCGAATGATGTACTCTTAGCAATTTCAACATCAGGAAATTCAAAGAATGTGCTTAATGCAATTCGCGCAGCCAAAGCCAAGGGAATGAAAGTTATTGGACTTACGGGAAAGACAGGAGGTGAAATGGCGACTTTGTGTGATGTAGAAATTCGAGCTCCTCATTCAAAATATGCAGATCGCGCTCAAGAAATCCATATTAAGGTAATTCATTCATTGATTGATTTTATTGAAAAAAAAATAAACTAATTGAATAGCGGAGAAAGTGAATTCACTATCTTCGCATCGAAATTTAACACATAGAAATGGGAACAATTGCACAATTATTCGAATCAGGAGAGCAAAAATCGAATGAAGGGATTTTCAAAAACTTAGTAATGATCGCTCGAGTTGATGGAAAAATTGACGAGGCAGAAATGACGTTATTAAAAAGAAAAGCAAGACGTTTATCTTTATCAGAAGATCAGATATCTGAAATCATTAAGCATCCAGAGCAATATCCAATGTACCCACCGGTAACAAAGGAAGAGCGTTACGAGCGTTATATTCAATTTATTGAAATGACACTTGTTGATGGAGTTGTTGACGAAGCTGAAGAGAAACTAGTAGCAAAATACGGTATTGAATTAGGATTTGAAGATGAAGACGCACATGGTTATGCAGATATCATTTTCAACATGTTAAAAGCAGGTTCTGATCGAGATGAAATTTTAGAAGAATTGATGTAATCACATCTTCAAAATATGAACGAAAGCCAGTAATTTTTTTTACTGGCTTTTTTAATTGTACATAAGTTGTTGAAAACTCAATTTTTTACTCAACGATAACGTAGTTTTAATCTAGATATATTCTTTAATTTTGCTATTTACTGAATTCGATGGTTCAAGAGGAATTACATATTAAGGTCAAAAACATTTTCTCAGCTTACCTTGAGCAAAATGGTCACAGAAAAACACCTGAAAGATTCGCCATACTCGCGGAGATTTACAATTACAAAGGACATTTTGATATTGAAACATTATATGTTGAGATGAAAAATCAAAACTATCGTGTTTCTCGTGCAACCTTATACAACACAATAGAGTTATTATTAGCTTGTAATTTAGTTCGAAAACACCAATTCGGTAAGAACATCGCTCAGTTTGAAAAATCTCATGGGTCGACACAACACGATCATATTGTTTTAACGGACACCGGAGAGTTAATTGAGTTTTGCGACCCTCGCATACAAAATATCAAAGCCACAATTGAAGAAATTTTTGATATAGAAATTCAGCACCATTCGCTTTATTTTTATGGAGTTAAGCGAAATAAAAAAAAGGACTGATTTGAACTTACAATTTGACATAGACATTCAGGATCCAGTGATTATTTATTCTTTACGCGGTAAAATCACATCAGAATTGGATTATGAGACGCTTGAAAGAGAAGTATTCAACCATTTGAATCAAAATTATTATCGTATTGTGTTCGATTTAAATGAATTGACGCACACAAATTCAATGGGTATTGGCTTCTTCATGCGTACATTAACAAAATCGCGCATTATGGGCGGAGAATTAGTTCTATGCAACATAAAAGGAAATGTTGAGAAGATATTTAAGATATCGAAACTTGACGAAATATATACGATCTATTCAGATCAAACAGAAGCAATAAATCACTTTAAATAAAGAAAATGAAAGTAGACGTACTATTGGGTTTACAATGGGGAGATGAAGGAAAAGGCAAAATCGTAGATGTCCTCACGCCTAAATACGATATAATCGCACGTTTTCAAGGTGGACCAAATGCAGGTCACACACTCGAATTCGAAGGTATCAAACATGTTCTTCACACGATTCCATCTGGAATTTTCAGAGAAGGTGTAATGAACCTCGTTGGAAATGGAGTTGTTATTGATCCTGTAATTTTTCAAGGAGAACTTGATAAACTTGAACCTTTTAAAATTGATTATAAGTCGCGTCTTGTAATTTCTAAAAAAGCTCATTTAATACTTCCTTCGCATCGTTTATTGGATGCAGCTTCAGAAGCTTCGAAAGGAAAGAACAAAATTGGTTCTACTTTAAAAGGAATCGGTCCTACTTACATGGACAAAACAGGTCGTAATGGACTAAGAGTTGGTGATATTTTCTCCCCAAACTTTAAAGCCAAATACGATGCTCTAGTTGAGAAACACAAATCAATGCTTGAGCGCTACCCTGACTTTAAATATGATCTTTCAGAAACAGAAGGAACTTGGATGAATGCTATTGAGCGTTTAAAAGAGTTAACTGCCGTTGATAGTGAGCAATATATAAATGATGCGATTAAAGCTGGAAAGAAAATTTTAGCGGAAGGTGCTCAAGGAACAATGTTAGATATTGATTTCGGAACATATCCGTTTGTGACTTCGTCAAATACAGTTACTGCTGGGACTTGCACTGGTTTAGGAGTTGCTCCTACTCGTATTGGAGATGTAATCGGTATTTTCAAAGCGTACTGCACGCGTGTGGGTAGCGGACCTTTCCCTACTGAATTGCATGATGAAGTTGGTGAACGTATTCGTAAAGAAGGATTTGAATTTGGAGCAACTACAGGACGTCCAAGAAGATGTGGATGGGTTGATATTCCAGCGTTGAAATACGCAATTATGATTAATGGTGCATCTGAACTTTCTATGATGAAGGCTGATGTATTAGACAACTTCGAAACTATTCGCGCTTGTACACACTATATGATTGACGGAGAACGTTATGATTACTTCCCTTACGATGTCACAGACATGGAAGTAATTCCTGTTTATGAAGATATCAAAGGTTGGAATTGTGATACAACGAAATTGGCTTCATTTGATGATGCTCCAGCTGAGTTAAAATCATATGTTGCTTATTTGGAACAAAAATTGGAAGTTCCTATCACAGTAGTTTCTGTTGGACCTGATCGAACACAAACATTAGAGAACAAACATTAGTATAAAACGTGCTAGCTTGATAGTATATTTAAATATATTCAAAAGTGCGCTAGTCATTAGCGCACTTTTTTTGGTTTCAAACCAGGCAATAGCCCAAAAAGATATTTTGGAGCTTTTACCGGGTTCCGAAACTTTAGAATATGATGAAGTTACAGGGATTCATCGACTTATTGGCAATGTCAATTTCATCTATCAAGGAAATGTCATGTATTGTGATTCAGCGCACTACTTTGAGCGCATACGTAGTGTAAAAGCTTATGGCAAGGTGCATGTAAATAAACGTGACACTTTAAATCTGTATTGCGATTCTCTTTATTACGATGGACGCACCAAAAAATCGAAACTTTGGGGCAATGTTCGTGTCATTGATAATGAATACAAACTGACAACGGATACGCTCGAATATGATGCAAATAAAAGTCAGGCGTTCTATCGCTATGGCGGAAAAGTCGTAAGCACCTTAACTCAAGAAGTATTGACGAGTCGTGTGGGATATTTTCATCCTGAATCCAAAAACTTTTTCTTTAGCAAGGAGGTAGATTATAAAGGGAAAGACCTTTCTATTCAAACTGACACGCTACAGTATTTGTATAGTCAAAAGAAAACATTTTTCTACGGCGAAACAGACATTCAGACTGAAGATGCGTCCATGTATTGTGAATCAGGTTGGTACAACACGGAAACAGGTGAAGGAACTTTACAAAAAAAGGCCTTCATTTCACGAGAAAAGGATTATATCTCAGGTGATACATTAATCTACTATCCAGATGCCGGTATCTCAATTGGTCGTGGTAATGTGTTCTATCGCGATTCTACACAGGACATTGCGTTTAATGGGGATTACGCCTACTCTTCTGACAGTTTAAATTATTCATTTTTAACTGGACGTGCTGTTGCAACAAAAATAATGACCGACGATACCTTATATATCCATGCGGACACGCTTTTCACAACTTCTGCTGATAGCATTGATGTAATGAAAGCATATCGCGGTGCAAAATTGTATTCTACAAAAGTCCAGTCCGTGGCAGATAGTATTGTTTATAATTCAGGAACGGATTTAATTGAAATGTATAAATCTCCTATCGTGTGGTCGAATGGTGCTGAACTAAAGGGGGACTTTATTGACATGTTTGTTACAGACTCGATAATTCATCGTGTTAACATTTATGAGAATTCATCCATACTTATGGAGATAGAACCGGAATTATACTACAATCAAATTGCAGGAAAGAACATCGTTGCAAGCTTCAAGGACAATGAACTTTATCAGGCACGTGTTAATGGAAATGCGATTACCTTATTCTATCCTGAGGAGGAAGTGAAAACAGATTCAACATTAACGAAAAAACGCGTTGGAATGAATCGTTTATATGCCAGTAATTTACGCATTGACATAGACAGCAATGAAATTGTAGGGATAAATTATATTCAGGAGCCTGAAGGAGTTTTCTATCCGATGGAAGAAATTCGAGAAGAAGAAAAATTTATTCGAAACTTTGAATGGAAACAAGCCATTAGACCAAAATCAAAGGAGGCACTTTTTGAAGACTAATTAATTCAATTTGGGCAACAAGACCTCTTTATTCAACATGACAACTTTCGTTGAATTATTGTGCTCCAATTCTACAGCTATCTTTTCGCGCTTCTTTAAAACCTCCCAGGAATTATTCCAGTAATCGCAAAGTTCTTCTTTAGAAAAATGTGAAACATCCTCACCTTGTATTTTAATAATTGTACTTCCTATTTCGATTGTATTTTCAAGTACATGTTCCAACCAAACCCCTTTTACTTCCAATCGATTAATCTCATAGTTAGGAGCAATAATCAATTCAAAAACTTCAAGTGTATCCGTATAAACCTGTTTAACAGGATCTAAAATAACCCGTTGATTGGCCCAATCCATTGTGAGTTGAAAGTGTTCATAAAATTCATTGCCCAATAATGATGAAGCATCATCTTTAAACTTCATATGTAAATCTTGCACATTAATTCCTTCTAACTCCAATGATTCTATTGCTACGTATTTCGTTTCAGAATATGTCGCACCGAATAAATCTGCACTTAACAATCCTTTACTCGTAACGAATTCCAGGTCATTATTTGCCTCTAATTTCTTTAAAAACTTGGAGTCATTCTGAATATATCCGGAAAAACCAGTATCAAAAGTGTAATACCCTTCTTCTCCATTAATTAAAATCTCTAAATGTTTATTCCCCCATTTCTTTTTACTTATCGGAATGATGTGTGCCTCTTCTGAAAAATGTAACTTCTCAGGTTGGTCAGTGAATCTAATTTTTTGATTTTCATAATCTATTTGCCAATTAGCCTTACGCATTAAGTTATTCCCAATAATCCCGTCTATTTCATGACACCCCAAAAACAAATTGAGTCCTGCTAAATCTTGTATAATTGTACCCGTTTCTATAAACTCTACTCCATCAATCCATATCGAAGGAAGAGCAACAAAGCCACTTTCTTGTTTTCGTCCCGATGAACTTTTCACATTAGAAGTTGTCCCTTCCTTTAAGTTTAATTTAGCAGCAAGTTCAACACTAATCACATTCATAAACGCACCCGAATCAAACATAAAGTTATACGTTTCCCCTTCAATTTGAACCGGAACATAAATCATCCCTTTAAAGTATTCAAAATCGAACTCTTGATATACGGTTGAAGCATTTAACTCTCCCCCTTTCGCCAATTGCACTGTTTTACTCATGAAGCAACCGCTAAATACGAACAATACTATAACCAATGATAAACCTACTCTCATTTCTTAATGTCGTTAATTTGTTTCTTCAATTTGCTAGATAATAATAACCCAAGTACAGCGAACATAGCAAAGGCGAAGAACCCAACCTGTAAATTCGACTCATTGGTCGTTAATAATTCAATCTGACTGGACAAGCCCTGTATCTGATTCAATTGTTCCGTGAGAATCCCCGAAAAACCTATGTACGCCATAAAAATTGCAACAACCATCACATCAGCCATGGACCATTTTCCCGTTTTAAAAACTAAAAAGCTCAAGATTTTATTTTCTCTTAAACTTTCGGAAAGCATCAAAACAACTCCTGAAATTAATTTCGCCCAAGGAAAAAGTACACTAAAGAGAAAGACCAACACTCCGACAATTAATAGATCAACCCCTCCTTGCGTCAACATTAACCGAACTACCTCAATAATACTTTTACTTTTGAAATAGAGCACTTGATCTTGAAAAGTAATGACTTCTCCCATAAAGGTCATATGCACATTGGATAATCTAGCATCTATTTCTATCATCGGTAAAAACAACCCGATTATTAACAATGCAGAGCAAGCAAAAGTAAAAATCACAAATTCAAATTTGGTTATTTGTTTAAAAGTCAAAATGAGAATTCCTAAAATAACTGCAAGACCAATTAAGATAAACTTATAACTATCTGACTCCTTTTGAAAGTCCTTCATTTGCAGTGACAAAATATTTTTAGCAGACGAGACAGAACTTTGTTCATATTTTACCAATAAGGAATCTCTAACAGAATAATCCATTGCAGCAAATGTACTATCCGCATAACCATTTAACTTATCAATTAGAATCTTCTTAATTAACTCTTTATTCTCAGGATTATCAGCAACTTTCATGATTGCATCAGTCATTTGGGGAATATCTTCCTTCCAGATGTTTAAATAATCGTTTAATGAGATAGCGCTACTTACAATAAAATCCTTTATACTATCAAAGTTTTTTTCATGTATGCCTTCTTTAAAATCTGATATTGCTTCAGTTAAAAGGTTTGAAATTTTCAATTTCATTGCATCACGATTCTCTCCTACAATCTCAAACTCTGAGATTTTCTTCGTTAAAATATCCGTGAAAATTTGTTTCCATTCATCCACATTAAATACACCATATTTAACATCGGACAATTCGATTAAGTCAGATTTCAGCTCACGTTTCTCCGACTCAAGCAGGAATGTCTTAAAAGAAACGACGGAAAGCCCAATAAATAGTGCTGCAACAGAAAATAAACGTAGGTTCTTCAATAGCGCGATTTTAATCTTGTTAAAGTTAGAAAAACAAAAGATAAATTATTTCAGTAAGCGATCAATCATCCGTTTAGTGATAACTTGAATCAAATCAGCATCATCGCCTCCAATCCCTTGTGGACTACACCAATCCGTAGTTCCAGTATTGATAATCATTCCAGAGGTTTCACTTTTTTGCATAATTACCCAAGCACCATTGGTAATAGAAGAACGTGAACCTAGATCGTATCCCAGTAACTCATAGTTAAAAAAGCCAACCTCATCGATTAATTCAACCGAAGTAGAATCCTTTGAAAATTTTAAAATTGCTCCGTCGTACTCATCAGAAGGTATGCTCAATACATCACCATTCTTAAGGTTTAAACCTTTAAAAAGCGCATGATTGGAGTTCGTAATTTTATAACCATCCCATCCTTTATCATCTCGTAATCCGAACCCACCATGTTCAAAATCTAAACCAATTGAATTTAAAACTGGGTATTGAAGAACACTATCAGTCCAAATGAATGTTTTAAGTTGGTTATTTGGTTCAGGATCATTTTCAAGGTTTTTATAACATATCATTTGATTCCCATCTTCGCTATATCTTACTTGCCAATACATTGTATTTCCGCTTAAAATCAATGCATTTTTTCCAGAATCAATGAATTGATCAAAATTCAATCTTGCTTTTCGCGTCCAATATTCAGAATGTCCAGGAACTATTAACAAATCTGCCGCGGAAAACGATTCATAATGATCCAGGTCTTGATCACAAATATACCCCACATCATACTCTTCTTGCTCCTCCATCCATTTTAAAAATTCAGTTGAATGAAATGACACATCAATCGGTCGTTGAAAAGAAACTGTCGTTGCTGCCACTTGATTGGTAGAGTTGTAACCATATAGGCTCTTCCCACCTGAAAAAGCATATGCATTTTCTGTATTTGAAGAATACACGACTAAAATTCTTTTTTTCTCTTTTGGTTTAACCACAAACGGTATTTTGCCATCGAAGAGATAAACCCCACTTTCCAGTGAAGGAATGATATATTCTGTCGTTAATTCATAACCAAACCCATTCTCATAAGCTCGGTCATCATTTATCACTTGTGGGTGACAATTGACCGATATCTCATCAATGAACTTCCCATTTATTGTTGTGATATCGATACTATAGTTCATTTTTTTTGAATCCGAATTCAGAAATAACTTCAATGTATCTCCAACATTATAAGAGATACGATCTGAATACCCATCAATTACTGAAGATCCGCAGGAAGAGAAAAGTACTGTAAGAAGGCTAATTGAAAATATAAATCTTATCACGTGGATTATTTTAATGAATTGATCAACCGATATCTCTCAAAAATAGGCTTTTCAATCCATTTACTAATAATACAAAGCCCCTTTAATACGAACCTAAGAGGCGATGATTATCTCACTACGACAGTATAATTTTCCTTATAAATTGAAATAAACAGCGGATAATTCGCCCCTAGCTTGTTATAATCCGCAGATTTCTGATTTAAACGATGCTTCGTAACATGTACTTCAAGCACATAGGTCCCTTTCTTAGTTACTTTATCTCGAAAATGGAACCATCGTTCTTCTTTCGGATTCAAGTTATTATCAGAAAGTTTTTTCACCAAAGGATACCACTCCCACTCCTCACCGATTCGATCCATTTTCTCAGCTACAATTTCTCCTGCCTTATTCTTTAGAGTAAAACTGATTTGGAAAAAACGTTCAGGATCTCCAGTTGGAATACGATGTCCCGCAAATTCATTAACTAATTTCAAATCAAATGTTATACTGTCTGTAATTCGAACCGATTTCTTCCAAGTTGAAGGATAAAAAGCCAAACCATTCAAGACATTCGTTTCAACAGTATCGAATTTTGGAATTCCTGATCCTGGAAAAGTATGGAAGTGACTTTTTCTTTCACCAAAACCTTTAACTACCTCACGACGGACCTCTTCCATGTGACAACTAATACAATTTTGTTCTTCAAAATATGGTCCTGCTTTCCATTCGTCTCCAGTTTCAAAACTACATGCAAGAGTTGGTGTGATAACGGCAGTTGCATTGTGGCATGAGATACACAATTCTTCCGATAAGAAAGCATTGTCTTTTCGTGTTTTATGAGGTGCTTTAGTCGTACCTGTTGGTCCAACAATTACGTTATCCCGGACATGACAACTTGCACAATTGATCCCCTCTTGCTGGAGCGATAAATCAAAATTTGGATTCTTACGCTTTACCGGCTGATAAATATCACCATCAATTAAACCATCTATAATGTATTCTTGTTGATTCTGTAAAGGAATATGACAATTAATGCACATAAAAGGACTTGACTCTTTCTTCAACTCAGCCTGAAACTGAAGATCTGTCCATGCATGCGCGTGTGTTGATTGTTTCCATTCTTTGTAATGATCTTGATGACAAGCTCCGCATTGCTCTGCACTTAATGAAGTTAAACCTTCTGGCACTTCTTGATGTGGAACAACCTTTTCCCAACTTTTAGTTAATGGTTGAATGTTACTTGAATTCTCCTCACATTTTGTAAAAAGCATCAATGTAACTATGATCACTAAGGTAACTGGATAAAAAACAGAAAGTCTCTTCATATAACACTAATTGATATCAATTTGATATACAAAAAACACAGTTTCAGCCAAGAACAGAAATGATAATTATCATGTTTAAGACATTCTAAAACCGTGTGTAACATGACTTACACAAGACGAAAAAAATCGAAACTATGATTTACGTTCAACTCGCTGAATCCCTTCAACCTGCTCAAACTTACGCATCAATTGATCTAAATGTTCAGTATCAAAAACCATGACTCTCATTTTACCTTCAAAAATCCCGTCATTCGTATCAAAGGAAATCGATTTCATATTTACATCATGTTGATTTGATATAATTTCGGTTAAGCGATTCACAATACCCAAACGATCTATTCCATGCACAGTGATATCTGCAATGTTTTCTCGTAAATCAGTATTCTTCCATGTCGCTTTGATACAACGATACGCCATTTTAGACTGTAGATGTTCTGCATTCGGGCAACTATGTCGGTGAATTTTAATTCCATCGTTGATTGTGATAAAACCAAACACGCTATCTCCAGGAATTGGATTACAGCAATTGGCCATACTATAATCGATGTTTTTAAAATCATCACCTATTAAAATCGTATCCTTTTTCTTATCAATCTTAGAATACACATCTGCATCCTTTCGCGACTTTTTAACTACACGCTTCTCAGATTGAAGAATTCCATTCTTGTTCTCAATCTCTCTAAGTTTAGTCAGATCAATTTTACCTTTTGCAATTCTGAAATATAGCTCAGTTGCACTTGGCATTTTATAGAACTTTTCTAAAACAGATAAGTTTTCAGAAGTATATCGAATATTATGTTGTTTGAATTTACGTTCCAAAATCTCACGACCATCCATCGCAATTCTTTTGCGTTCGTCGTTCAAGGATGATTTAATCTTTTGTTTTGCACGCGCAGTAACTACAAATCGAATCCACTCCTCATTTGGTTTTTGTTTACTAGAGGTAATGATTTCAACCTGATCTCCGCTATCCAGCTGGTGGCTTAGTGGCACCAATCGATTATTTACTTTTGCACCGATACAACTATCCCCGATATCGGTATGAATATCATATGCAAAATCTAGTATTGTTGCACCATTCGGTAAAACACGAAGATCACCTTTAGGAGTGAAAATATAGATTTCATCTCGGAACAAATTTAATTTAAACTCGTCAATGAAATCCATTGCATTCATATCCGGATTTTCTAATAAATCCCGAATCTCTGAAATCCAACGATCAAATTTTGACTCTGTAGATTTTGACTCTTTATAACGGTAATGCGCTGCTAATCCTTTTTCTGCAATTTCATCCATTCGATTTGAACGAATTTGCACTTCGACCCATTTACCCGTTGGAGACATCACTGTGGTATGCAACGATTCGTATCCATTAGCACGAGGTGTCGATATCCAATCGCGCAATCGATCCGGACTTGGTTGATAGAAGTCGGTGACGATACTGTAAATTCTCCAGCTATCTGGCTTTTCAAGTTCAGGCGGAGTATCCACAATAATTCGAATAGCAAAAACATCGTAAACTTCTTCAAAAGGAATACCTTTTGTTTGCATTTTCCTCCAAATTGAAGAAATCGACTTCGTACGTACTTTTATTTTAAACACATACCCTTCATGCAATAAGGCTTCACGTATTGGCTGTGTAAACTTTCGAATGAAACGATTACGTGCATCTTGAGAAGACTTTAATTTATCCTCAATTTCCTTATAAATTGTAGGTTCAGTGTATCTAAAAGCCAAATCTTCCAATTCGCTTTTAACCGAGTACAATCCTAATCTATGCGCTAATGGTGCGTATAAAAACTTCGTTTCTGAAGCAATTTTAACCTGCTTATCGTGACGCATACTTTGAAGTGTGCGCATGTTATGAAGGCGATCGGCCAATTTGATTAAAACCACTCGGATATCATCCGAGATTGTCAAAATCATCTTACGGAAATTCTCTGCTTGAACAGATGCATTCTCATCAAACACCTCAGGGATTTTAGTCAGTCCATCAATGATTAATCGGATTTTAGGTCCAAACAAATCTTCGACATCGTCTAAGGTAATATGCGTATCTTCAACAGTATCGTGCAAGAGAGCACAAATAATAGCTGTGGTACCTAACCCCATTTCCTCGGCACAAATTCTGGCCACAGCAATTGGATGATAAATGTACGGTTCACCAGATTTTCTTCGCATTTCTTTATGTGCCTCTACAGCAACATCAAATGCCTTACGAATTCTTCGAGTGTCCTCCTTACTTCTATCCTTATGCGTGCGAAGTAAACCTCTGAACGCATTTAAAATCTCTTTACGTTCTTTTTCTAAATCGATTCCAGCAGGTACCTCACTCATATATTACTTTGTTGGTAAAACTTTAGCTTTCACTTCTCCAAAACCAATACGGACACCATTTTTCTCTGAGAAACCTCTCATAATTACAGTATCATTATCATGGATAAATTTTCTTTCAGTTCCATCGTTCATTTTGAACGGTTTCGTTCCTTTCCATGAGATTTCAAGCATTGAACCAAACTCACCTTCTTCAGGACCTGAAATTGTTCCTGAACCATAGCAGTCACCTAATCGGATGTTACACCCATTGATTGTATGGTGCGCCAATTGTTGGTTCATATTCCAATACATATGTTTATAGTTTGATCGGGCTACAACATTCTCTTCACCATTCTCTGGTTGAATAATTACTTCAATATTTATATCTACATGCTTATCTCCAGAATACTCCAAGTAAGGCAATACCTTAGGGTCTTGCAATGGACCAGCAACTCTAAATGGTTCTAGAGCATCTAACGTTACAATCCAACATGAAATATGTGATGCGAAATTCTTCCCTAAGAATGGTCCTAATGGCACATATTCCCACCCTTGAATATCACGAGCGCTCCAATCATTTAATAAAGCCATACCGAAGATAAATTCATCTGCTTCATCCGTTGTGATGTGGTCTCCAATAGGTTTACCTTCGTATGTAAAGAAAGCCGTTTCCAATTCGAAATCAAGTAAATTACTCTCTCCAAAAACAGGAACTTCAGCAGTAGGCGGTTTCTTTTGCCCCTTAGGTCTATGAAAATCAACACCTGAAGGCAAGATTGAACTAGCTCTACCATGATAACCAACAGGAATATGTTTCCAGTTTGGCATTAATGCATTTTTAGGATCTCTAAATAAACACCCGACATTATAAGCATGTTGCTCACTTGAATAAAAATCAGTGTAATCACCAATAGCAATAGGCATTAACATTTCTACATCATCAATATCTAATACCGCTTGCTGAATGTGATTATCATTTTTTCTTAAGTCATCATTTGAATCCTCAAACAATTCAGAAATACGATTTCTTAATGCACGAGTTCCTTCTTTACCACGACGCATCATATTATTTAGCGTGTTCGTATCGAAATCTTCTAAAGCAAAATGTAGATCTGCAAAATATCCAAAATCAAATAACACCTTTAAATCTATAATTGTATCTCCAATTCTAGTGGCTACCCTTGGTGTATCTCCATCAGTTGATATAATTCCAAAAGGAATATTTTGAATTGGGAAATCAGAATCTGCAGGTACTTCGATCCATGATTTAAGTGCGGGATTATTTGCTTTGATACTCATAATGTATTTTTTAAAATTTTAATCTAAATCTATACTGATTATACGTTAAATCTGAAATGCATGACATCTCCATCTTCTACGATATATTCTTTTCCTTCTACTCTGAATTTACCCGCCTCTTTTACTGCAGCTTCACTTCCAAACTCAACAAAATCGTTGTATTTAATCACCTCAGCACGAATAAATCCCTTCTCGAAGTCTGTGTGAATCACGCCAGCCGCTTGGGGTGCCGTCATTCCTTTTTTAATTGTCCATGCCCTCACTTCTTTTTCTCCGGCAGTAAAGTATGTATCGAGATCTAACAATTTATAGGCAGAACGAATTAATCGATTTACACCCGGCTCAGTCAATCCTAATTCATCTAAGAACATTTGACGTTCTTCATATGTTTCTAACTCCATGATATCTGCTTCAATTGCAGCTCCAATAACTAAAACTTCTGCATTTTCATCTGCAACAGACGCTTTTAATGCTTCTACGTGAGCGTTTCCATCTTTTACCGAAGCTTCATCCACATTGCATAAATACAATACAGGCTTAGAAGTAATTAATTGCATTTTATTCACAATCTCTTGCTCTATCTCGTCAAAAGTCAACGAACGAACAGATTTACCAGCCTCTAAAACATCTTTAATTCGAAGAGCTAGACCATGTTCTTTCACAGCATCTTTATCTCCCGACTTTACGGTGCGAGACAATGAGTTAATTCGTTTTTCAATACTTTCTAAATCCTTCAACTGAAGTTCTACATCGATTACTTCTTTATCTCTAACCGGATTAATAGAACCATCAACGTGAATAATATTACCATCTTCAAAACAACGGACAACGTGAATAATCGCATCAGTTTCACGAATATTTGCCAAGAATTGATTTCCCAACCCTTCTCCTTTCGAAGCACCTTTTACAAGTCCAGCAATATCGACTATTTCCATTGTTGTTGGCAATACGCGTTGCGGATTAACTAATTCTTCCAGTTTCTCCAATCTTGGATCTGGAACTGAGATTGTACCTACGTTTGGTTCAATTGTACAAAACGGATAATTCGCCGATTGAGCTTTCGCATTTGAAAGACAATTGAACAATGTTGATTTACCTACATTTGGTAATCCTACGATTCCACATTTTAATGCCATCTATTCGATTTTTTAACAAAGATAATAGATAGATGTAAAGCAAAAAGCTTTCTGAAGAAATGATATCACAAAATTCCATTAATTTTATCATTCAAAAAATAAATCTCATGCGATTCTTTCTATTTATCCTTTCTTCATTTTCGCTTTCATTCGGTTTCTCTCAATCAGACTCCACTCAAATAAAAGCCTTTTATAATTCAGCATTGACTGACGGTAAAGCCTATGAAGACTTGCGTTCATTGTGTAAGGATATTGGTGCGCGACTTTCAGGATCTGCCGAAGCTGCAATGGCGATAGAATGGGGTAAGGAAAAATTAGAAGGATACAATTTCGACAAGGTATATCTTCAAGAAATTATGGTACCTCATTGGGAACGGGGGACTAAAGAAGTAGGATGGATTAAAACTTCTGAAGGAAAACTGCAAAAAACGCATCTTTTGGCACTTGGTGGATCCATTGGGACAAATGGACTGTTAGAAGGAGAGGTTGTAATGTTTAATAATTTAGATGAACTCAAGCAAGCCAAAAAGAAGGATGTAGAAGGCAAGATTGTGTTTTTAAATAAACACATGGATGAACAACAAATAAATACATTCAAGGCATACGGAGGGTGTTACATGATTAGAGGATTTGGAGCCATTGAATCGAGTAAACTTGGAGCAAAAGCAGTAATAATTCGCTCCCTTGGATTACCGATTGATGAGCATCCACACACGGGTTCGATGTACTACATAGATAGTGTGGCTAAAATTCCAGCAGCTGCATTAAGTACGCGGGATTGTGATGTACTTGCTTCTGCAGTCAAAAAAGGTAAATCTACTTTTGTGATGGAAATGGACTGTCGTGACTATCCAGATGTGTTGTCATATAACGTCATTGCTGAAATAACAGGATCAGAAAACCCGAACAACATTATTACCTTCGGTGGTCATCTAGACTCTTGGGATACAGGAGAAGGGGCGCATGATGATGGTGCGGGAATTGTTCATACGATGGAAGCATTACGTATTATTAAAGCGACAGGGTACAAACCTAAAAACACGCTTCGACTGGTGTTCTTTATGAATGAAGAAAACGGTAATAAAGGAGGTAAATCTTATGCCAGTTGGGCAAAAGAACAAAAAAACGAAAATCACATTGCCGCGTTAGAAAGTGATCGTGGCGGTTTTGCACCAAGAGGATTCCATGTTGATGGCCCTGATAAATATGTTGATCTTTTAAAATCATTTGAAAAGCATTTAACTCAATACGACTTGCATGTTTTTGAAAAGGGTTATGGAGGAGTTGATATTGGTCCTTTAAAGAAAGAATTTGATGGAATTCCATTATTTGGATTTGTTCCTGATTCTCAAAGGTATTTCGACTTTCATCATGCTCCAAGTGACGTATTTGAAAATGTAAACAAACGCGAATTGGAACTGGGATGTGCTGCAATTGCCTCGATGCTATATTTATTAGACCAGAATCTATAATCTATTTCACCACGTATTTGTTGATAATTTTCGCTAAAAAGAACTGTTTTCTCGTCAATTAAAACTACTTTTGGGGCGAAATTAAGAACAATCAAATCACTTAATAATTAAGTAGATCGTTCAAAAAAAACTTATATGGCAATAGACATATTTGACAAGATCAAAAAAAATAGAGGACCATTAGGTCAGTACTCTAAAGGAGTTCATGGATATTTCACGTTCCCAAAATTGGAAGGTGAAATCGGTAACAAAATGATTTTCCGTGGTAAGGAATGCTTAGTATGGTCAGTGAATAACTACCTAGGTTTAGCAAATCACCCAGAAGTAAGAAAGGCGGATGCCGATGCTTCAGCTGAGTGGGGATTAGCATACCCAATGGGATCAAGGATGATGACTGGTCAAACTTCTATGCACGAAGCCTTAGAGAATGAAATCTCTGACTTCATGGAAAAAGAAGACACGATTCTTTTAAACTTCGGTTATCAAGGAATGGTATCTGCTATTGATTCAATTGTAGATAGAAATGACGTTATTGTTTACGATAGTGAATCTCACGCTTGTATTCTAGACGGAATGCGTTTACATGCTGGAAAACGTTTTGTATTTAAACACAATGATATGGAGAGTTTCGACAAGCAAATGTCGAGAGCCTCTAAAATTGTTGAAAATACAAATGGTGGTATCTTAGTGATTACCGAAGGAGTTTTCGGAATGGCCGGTGACCAAGGTAAATTGAAAGAAATCGTTGAGTTTAGAAAATCAGGTAAATACGACTTTAGACTATTTGTTGATGACGCTCACGGTTTTGGTACTGTTGGTGAAAAAGGACAAGGTGCTGGTGAAGGTCAAGGAGTTCATGACGAAATCGACATCTTATTTGGAACGTTTGCAAAATCTATGGCTTCTATTGGTGCATTTATTTGTGCTGATGAACATATCGTTGAATTCTTACGTTACAACATGAGATCTCAAGTTTTCGCTAAATCATTACCTATGCCATTGGTTGTTGGTGCTAGAAAGCGTCTTGAACTATTAAGAGATCAACCACAGCATAAAGAAAACCTTTGGAAAATTGCTACAGCTCTTCAAACAGGGTTGGTTGAAGCTGGATTTGATATTGGTGTTACTAACTCTGCTGTAACTCCTGTATTTTTACAAGGTAACTTGGCTGAGGCGACTAATTTAACGTTTGATTTAAGAGAGAACTACAATATTTTCTGTTCTATCGTTATTTACCCTGTTGTTCCTAAGGATGTAATCATGTTAAGATTGATTCCTACAGCAGCACACACATTGGAAGATGTGAAATACACAATTGATACATTCGTTACTGTTAAAAACAAATTAGATGCTGGTGAATACCAATCTGAGGAAATGGCAACAGTTGAAGTAGATACTAAAGGATAGGTTTATCCTAACTTTAAATAACTTAAGGCCGCTCAATCGAGCGGCCTTTTTTTGTAATATTATTTGTAGTATTTTCACCATTCATGAAAACACTACTCACTTTCTTTTTCACAGCTCAAACCTTATTTATTTTTGCACAATTGGGCTGCACAGATCCATTAGCGCTAAATTTTAATCCTGTCGCTGTTACAAATGACGGGGCGTGTTTGTACAATGATACTACCGTTTCAGTTACTGAATCTTTTACATTAAGCGCCAGTTTGGTAGAGACATCCGGATTAATTCAAATGAACAGTGAACTCTGGACACATAATGACAGTTACGACACACATCTTTACAGAATAAACCCTAGCAGTGGTGCAACGATGGACTCTATTGATTTAACAAACACCACAAATACTGACTGGGAAGACATTGCACAAGACACTGACTTTCTTTATATCGGTGATTTTGGAAACAACAGCAACGGTAACAGAACTGATTTAAAAATACTTCGCGTAGAGAAGTCTAGTTTTTCAGTAGGAAATCCTATCATTGACACAATTTCATATTCCTATCCCGAACAAACTGATTTTACAGGATCTGGAGGGAATAATACCAACTTTGACTGTGAAGCAATGCTTGTGCAAGGCGACAGCATCTATCTATTTACGAAACAATGGCAAGATTACAAAACAACGATATATGCATTACCAAAAACCCCGGGAATATATTCAGCAACGAGGTTAGACACTTTAAATGTTGAAGGACTAATCACTGGAGCCACGCATTTCGAATCGGAAAACATTGTTGCACTTTCCGGATACAGTCCGACGTTACAACCGTTTATTTATTTACTTTATGATTATATCGACGCAGATTTTTTTGGTGCAAATAAGCGAAAAATTAATCTTTCTCTTGCCTTTCATCAAGTGGAAGGAATTACAACAGATAATGGATTAGACTATTTTCTATCAAATGAAATTGTGTCACAATCCGGAATCACGATAAACCAGCGTTTGCATCGCTTAGACCTTTACGATTTTCTTTCAAATCACATTTTTGGTGAATTTGCTTCAACCTCAGATCACGATAATACTCAGATTCTTATTTTTCCAAATCCATCTGAACATCAACTTAGAGTAGCACCAACAATTCCGGGAGAAAAAATCCAGGTTTTCAACGCACAAAATCAATCCGTTTTAACGGAGGACACTCAAGAAAATGAAACTATAATCGATGTTTCAAGATTAAGCCCAGGAATCTATTTCATGCGATTGCAATCAGGAAAAACGATACATTTCAATAAGGTAGGCAATTAAAGGCCGTAACCATTTGGGTTTTCATCCTTGATTTTCACTAAAGCATCAACAACGTATTGACCTTCATCCTCGTTATAAGTATCACCTCGCCAAGGCAGTGAATTATTATAGTTTGAATAATGAAGTTCTAACTCCATTCCTTGTGAATTCATTAAAATATTAGCAAGCTCTTCATCCGTAACAGAGAAATGAAACATATTCGAATTCATACCATCAGTACCTTTCGTTCGAATTCCTGGTAAAACCATTTCCCCCTCATAAGTTTTAAAGAATGTTCCTTTTTTTGAAAACTTGTAAAGAATTCCAACACGCGTTCCTTCGCTATACACGAAGTAATACTTAAAATAACCGATAACCCCCAAGATCAAAACAACGCCCAAAGCAATTAAAATCAATCGTTTCCTCCAAGGAGACTTCTCTTTGATTACAGGTTTCTTAATTTCTGGTTTTACTTCTTCCGTTTTTTGAATTTCTTCTGACATTATCGTAAGGTTTTTGTTCAAAAATAAGCATTATCCAAGAAGGATTAACAAACTTTATTTAGTGTTGAAATTAATTTATCCATCTCTTCTTCAGTATTGAAAGCATGAAAACAAAACCTCAATCGTTCTTGTCCCACGGCAACTGTTGGAGAGTAGATTGGTTTTACTGCAATCTTTTCCTTTTGAAGCTTCTCCGCAATTTCCTTTACCGCTTCAACCTTTCCAATTTGTAGTACTTGGATCGGTGAATTTACATCTGAGATCAAGCCACTATGACTAAATGCACCTCTAAAATATCGTAAATTCTTCTGTAATTCATCTTGTTTAAATTTCAATGAATCATGTTTTACACGCGATGTATTCAAGGTGTAAACATGAGGCGGAAGAGCTGTTGTATAAATAAACGATCGGGAAAAATTAACGAGATATTCCTTTAATTTTTGACTACCCAACACGATAGCACCATGCGAACCATAGCTTTTTCCGAAAGTAACTAAGCGTGCAAAGACATTTGCTTCACACCCTAATGCTGACACCAAACCTTTACCATCAGCACCGAATACACCAGCAGAATGAGCTTCATCGACAATCAAATACGCTCCATAAGATTGACAAAGCTCCACAACTCCATTGAGATAAGCTAAATCACCATCCATAGAATACAAACCTTCGATTGCAACATAAACAGTCCCCTCAGCCTTTCTTAATCGCGCTTCCAAATCCTTCAGGTCATTGTGCTTAAAGCCAAAGGATTTTGCAAAACTCATTCGAATTCCATCTCGGACACTCGCGTGAATGAGTTCATCATATAAAACCGTATCTCCACGTTGAGGCACGCTTGAAAAGAACCCAATATTTGCATCGTATCCTGAGTTAAACATCACACCAGCCTCTGCTCCATAGAATTTAGCCAGCTCCAGTTCTGCATCCATTGCTTCCTGACAATTTCCTGAAATTAAACGAGAACCTGTTGCACCTTTTTCATTAAAGGATGAAACTGTTGTTTCATGAGAAAACCCAAGATAATCATTGGAATAAAAATCAGAAAAGTCCGTAAAAAGAGAAAGGGAACGCAATGTTCCCTCCTCAATTCTAGTATTTAATTTATTTAAAAGTTTTTGATCCATTACAGACTATCAACCGTAGATACTTTTCTTGGTTCAAACCCCTCCACTTTTGCTCGAGCAGCCTTTAATTCTTCAGCTCTAGCGGCTTCCTTGGCTTTACGAGCATCAATGATAGGATCTGCTTTTGTTTCTGGCTTTTCACCATCCGAGAATGCTGCTTTTGGCGTCAATCCTAAAATTTTGAACATTTCCATATCCTCATTAAATTCAGGATTTGGTGTAGTTAACAATTTATCTCCTGCGAAGATCGAACTAGCTCCAGCCATAAAGCAAAGCGCTTGACCCTCCATAGACATTTTAGTTCTTCCAGCAGACAAACGCACAACTGATTTAGGGAAAGCAATACGAGTCGTTGCAACCATTCGGATCATTTCCCATTGCTCGATCGGTTTTTGATCAGCTAAAGGCGTTCCTTCCACAGCAACTAGTGCATTGATTGGAATAGATTCTGGCGGAGTTTCCATCCCCATATAGCTCATCAAAAGCCCAATGCGATCTTCAACAGCCTCGCCCATACCAATAATTCCACCTGAGCAAACAGAAATACCTGCTTTTCTAGCATTATCTATCGTATTTAATCGATCCTCATATTCTCTCGTAGAAATTACATCATCGTAATAATCTGCAGAAGTATCCAAATTGTGATTGTATGCAAACAATCCTGCATTTTTCAAACGTTTCGCTTGATCTTCATTCATCATACCTAACGTACAACAAACTTCCATATCAAGATCGTTAACAGCCTGAACCATTTCAATTACATTATCGAAATCTTTGTTATCTCTAACCTCTCTCCAAGCCGCTCCCATACAAAGTCGTGATGATCCGTTTTCTTTTGCATTTTTAGCTTGTTCAATAACAGATTCAACCGACATCAACTTTTGAGCTTCTACATCCGTATGGTAACGCGCTGCCTGAGGACAATACCCACAATCTTCAGCACAACCTCCTGTTTTAATACTCAATAGAGAGGACATCTGAACCTCTCTTGGGTCATGATGTAAACGATGAACGGTTGCCGCTTCAAAAACCAATTCTAATAATGGCTTATTATAAAGTTCTAGTAACGCTTCTTTAGTTGTATAATCTTGAGTTATTTTCATTCTTCAAATTTGATACACAAATATAAATATATCTATGGAAGAACAAGGGATAAGCTAGGAATCTACTTATTCAATAAACAAGCAGCGTATGCTTTAATCGCCTCTGACTTCCCAAACGAATCGACTTTTTCGTGTGTAGTTGCCTTTAATGACACTGCATCCACATCAACCTTCAAAATTTGAGCAATGACCGATTGCATTTTAGGAATATGTGGATTCATCTTAGGTTTCTCAAGCACAATTGTGCAATCCACATTCACAACATGATAGCCTTTTGCTTCGATGAGCTTAACAACCTCCGTCAGTAAGATTTTGCTGTCTATTCCTTTGAATTTCGGATCCGTATCAGAAAAGTGATATCCAATATCGCGTAAATTAGCAGCACCTAAAAGTGCATCACAAATCGCATGTAAAAGCACATCAGCATCCGAATGACCAACAGCACCAAGTTCAGACTCAATTTCAACTCCACCTACAAAAAGTGGGATTGAAGGTGCTAAGCGATGGACATCAATACCGTAACCGATTCTAAGATTCATTATGGTGCAGTTACTTTCGCTTTAGATGCAGGCGAATCTCCTAAAGTCATTCTCAACGTGAAACGCAAAGTATTTGCTAAAGGATTCGTTCGTTTTAGAGCAGCCAAATAAGAAATATCAATTCCGAATTTATTGTATTTAAACCCTGCACCAACATTAAAATATTGTCGAGCTCCTTTATTTTTATCCTCGTAGAAGAATCCTGCACGAATTGCTAAAATATTGTTGTACCAATACTCTAAACCTAAAGCCAAATTGATTTCAGACAACTCCTCTTTAAAACGAGAACCACTAACCACTTCGTATGAACCATCAGCATTTTGAATGTAGTTTCCGGCTTCATCAGTAGCTAAACGACCAGGAGCATCATAGAATGACTGAACCATCCCAGCGATAGTTCCAATATCATTTGAATACCCAGATAAAAGGACATCCTCACCGTCAACTTCACCGTAAGTTGCTGGCGTAGGAACCAATAACTTTTGCACATCAAAAGAAACTGTTAATGAATTGTATTTATCAAATTTTGCTTTGTAGGCATTTCCAATCTTCAAGTTCATTGGAAGAAAATCACCCGGACTTGCAGAACCAACATCTGAGTACTTAATTTTATTACCGATATTATTGATTGTTGTAGCAAAAGTGTACTCTCCCTTTAACCCACCAATTCTTGAATCATCATCGAAGAAAGTGAAAGAAAGATCTGCGGCTCCAGCGATTCCAGCTTTTGTTGTAACACCTGCGACTGGTAAACCACCAGTTAAATTCGAATAAGCGAATTTACCATTCAGACCAACACTAGTACGTTCAGAAGTTTTAAAAGCATACCCCGCAACAAACTCAAACTCAGCTGGTTTATCATCTCTAATCACATCTCCATCTTCTGAAGTAAATGTGATCTCTCCTAAGCTAAAATATCTGAGAGCACCACCAACCGCGTGTCTATCATTTATATTGTAATAACCTGAAACATACGAAAGATGTATATCATTTGTTAATTGTCTTAACCAAGGTGTATATGAAACACTAATCTCAGATTTCTCTTCAGCGAAATTTAGAATAGAAGTATTCCAGTATAACGATGACGAAGAAGCGCTCAAAGCTGTACCAGCATCCCCCATTCCACCAGCTCTTGAATCTGGAGTAATAGCTAAAAAAGGCACTGCTGTTGTAATCGTATTTAATTGTAAATCGTCATTTGTTACCCCGCTACCACCTGTTGGTTGTGCGAAAGAAATGAATGAAGCTATGGCAAAAGTTGCTGAAGCAATATATTTAATCATGTTGTTTTTTCTGAGTTTGAACTTGCAAATATACGTAATTGCGGAGCGTTTATTGTGTTATCATTTCAAAATAACTAATTTTTCTAATTTTTCATCTTTCTCACCATCAGGAGTCTGTACGATTAAGCGATAGATATACACGCCTTTCGCAAGTTGATCTCCAAAGTCATCACGACCATCCCAAGGAATTCCTTCCGAACGAAACCCTTCTGTATGAACATATTGATTTATAGTTTTCACCATCTTTCCAGACACAGTAAAAATCTGAATTTGAGCCTCTAACTGACTGCACACTTGATTGTGTTCAAAATAAAATTCGGTTGATGTAGTAAATGGGTTTGGATAGTTCAATACATGCGCCAAACTCATTTCTTGTTTTTCTTGAACCGTAAAACGAATCACCTGCTCAGAAGAGTTATTATTCACATCCCAAACTTTAACACTCAACGTATGTTCTCCCTGCTCAAGCTCAGTAAAATTATATCTTATCTCCCCCGACTGATAATCATCTAATTCAGCCGTATAATAATCGTTTAACACAATTGGATTTGCTGTCTCATTGTCTAGAACTGCAATAAGATCATGACCTACTCCGTTTCCAACTGCATTAATTCCATTTTCATCAAATAACTTCGCGATCAACACTGGAGTTTCATCCGTTATTCCACCATCCACAAAACTTTCATCATTTAAGAAAATGTCAATTTGAGGCCCTTCCGTATCGTCGATTCCGTTTTCATCAACACCTCCTACATAGACTCCTTTTTCAAACCCAATGGCGTCAATGTTTCCATTATCGGCATAATAACTGATTTTCCCATAATCTATTGAGTAGTTAATGTCTTTTGGTACAATAAACGTGAATTCAAAAAATCCATTTGTAACACTTGCCTTACCTCGATATAATTTATTCGACTGAATTTCGAAATCTACTAAAGGAGCTCCTGGGTCGTTTTGCAAGGTAGTTTGGATTTTCGGTTTATCAAAAACAGAAGGTGAAATCACACCATTAAACCCTGTTAGCGTTGTTCCATTAAAATCTTCAATATGTCCTTTGATCGTTACTTTACTCAACGCCTTTAAAGTGTCTGTAACTACACCTGGAGCAAACCCATTGATACTGTCTGTTACGATATTCATTTCAGGAAGTGCAATTTGCAAAGCTGGATCACCAATTAAAGTAAAACTTCGCTTATTATTTGAATTCCCTGCGCCATTTTTTGCACGCATAATTATTTCTCCAAAAGTCCTTGGTTTAAAATCTGCATCACGTTCAAACACATTAGCATAAAATGCCCGCCCAGTAGCTTCATTCACTTCATAATAAACAGAACGCGTGGTTGTCATTAATGCGATTGCAGCTCCATATGGGTTAATTGATGCCCATTCTCCAGCAGAGACTCGATCAGGATCATCATACTTAGTAAACTCACACGTCGCTGAAACAAGCAAGGGCATATTATTGATATTTTTCCAATCCTGAATTTGCGGTACTGTAATTACGCGTTCTTCTGCGACACCAACTTCTCCACCGTGTCCTACATAATTAATTACTAAAGCACCACGGTCCATTCGATCATTGATAGCCTCATTCACTTCTGGATAACGCTCTCCACCTGCAGTTGAAATTTGTTGATAAGCATCCAAATAAATTTTATCACAATTCATTTCTGGATAATTATTCGTTACAGAATCGTACTGCGCCTCACAATCCTCTCCTATAAATTGAAACTCTTCATCATCAGCAATCTGTACGTAGCGCGTTCTCCAATCTCCAAATGTGCTAGCCCCGTTGTCTGTGCCACAATTCGTATTTGCAGTTGAATATAGACTCGATCCATTATGCATATAATGTTCAATCTTATCAACTTGCTGCTTAGCCATGGTGTTGTCTGAAATCAATAATCGCCCTATTCC
The DNA here is from genome assembly GCA_041596895.1 of Crocinitomicaceae bacterium. Taxonomy (GTDB): domain Bacteria; phylum Bacteroidota; class Bacteroidia; order Flavobacteriales_D; family Crocinitomicaceae; genus UBA4466. The sequence goes on from JBFHHS010000003.1 coordinate 35,393, forward strand.
GATATCTAATAAATCCGAAGATGTGAATGAATCTGTATCATCTAGCATTCCGAAATAATCATCAGTAACTAATGCACCAATGTGATTTTCGGAATTTGCCACTTGATACGTCAGCATAAAATTATTGTTGTTGGGCACTCGGTTTTTCGGGTCATATGTACCATCTCCGAAAAGCAACAATGATTTTGGTCGATCCTCAGGCGTCGCAGCAGAGCGATCATAGAACATTTTTGCAAAACTTCTAATAGCCGTTGCATCAAGCATACCTGAGCTAAACTCATTATAAACTTGCTCTGATGTAACAACATGAACAGTTAATCCATTGTTTTCGTGCAGCGCGGCCAATCGATTTGCTTGAGTTAAAAAGTTTTTATGCGTTATAATTAAATAATCTGCCGGTCCTAAAGCATGTAAGTTTTGATGTGTTACAGCGCCAATTCTAGTAGGAGATAAAAAATCCGTTCCATCGGAAGCAATATACTCTCTTAATGTATCCGCATTCGACTGAAAAACATAGTCTCCCCCAACAAATGAACCCTGCACTAAATAAGGAACATGACGATCTGTAATCTCCCAGACAAATCCACTTCCTACAGGTAAATTCGACAATGAGTATTCAGCAACATTTCCAACACCAACAGAATTTAAATCTCGAAACAAAATTTGATCTCCCGTAAACACAAGCTCCCTTCTTACGTTCAGCAATATACGATCTAAATAAGTCAATGCATCAGGTGTATTTCTAGTTATAGAAATATTTAAGATCATTGAAGAAGTAGGGTTATTGTAAGTCATGGTATTTACACTTCTCCCGTAATCACTACCTGTCGGTAAAGTTGTTTCCAGCAGCACAGTACTTCCAATCGAATATTTTTGAGCAGTTCCAACACTTGAATTAGAACTAGAAGCCAATGAAACCTCAAATTCGGCAGGAGAAGATGATGTAATATTTGGCACATTAAAACTAAAACTTTGATTCAAATCAGTATCAAATAAATCACCATACCATCGCTGTCCCCCATTAACTAATGAAGTATTGTCCTTTTCATAAACGGTATAAAAATTATAATTACTTACCGAATGTGTTACGGGGCTAGCAGAATTGGGCATATCACCAATTCTAAGCGGAGTATCAGCAGAATTTATATTAATATAGTAACAAGAAATATCAGAGTACGGATTTCTATCTTGATCAAAACCACTGCCATCCTCATACCAACGATGTGGTCCCCAACCATGGAAAAGGATGTAATCGCCGTCATTAAAAACACCATCATCACCTCCTACAATTTTAATCGCATTCTTGGCAAGATCATCAGTTCTCGCTACCGAATTATTTTCTGGTAAGCGACCATCACCATTTCCGAAAATATTTATATCGTTTGGATCGAGATTATCTGTATCAATTCCACACGCATTTAGAAACGCCTTATCAATTTTGTAAATCCCATCACGAGTAACCGAAATTTTATACCAACTACCTGTGCCAGGTCTTAAGGCAGAATTTGCTACAAAAGATTTCTGAACAAAATTCTGCACAGGAACACTTTTTGAGTATGTTAATTTTACAGAAGTAACACGCCTCAAAACCCCATTTTCTCGCACAAATGGCATTAAATTCAAAATGACATACTTTTCATCTCTGGCATTCGATAAAGCAACATCCGCACTAAACCCATTTACTTCGACATAATTCGACTTCAAATAAGCTTCATCAACATCCGTTGCAGGAATTGTTGAAATTAATTCTGCATTAACGTTAAAAAAAACGTTGTTTTCTACCTTTTTTGACCAAAAATAATTGGGAATTTGTCCGATAAACTTTTGTCCTAAAATTACTGGGGCCACAATTGAGTTATCTCCTTGAGTTAAGATCTTACTTTCACCCCATTGAATTGACACTATTTCTTCGTTCTGAGAATTAGCATAACCAGCTAATCCTAAAACGAATAGGAATGTATAAATTAACTTTTTGTTAAACTTTAGTATTTCTAGTTTCATAAGACAAATATCACATCATTCAATTGAACACACAAAAAAACGTAACAAATCTTTGATTATTATACTTCAAATCGTAATATTTGTAACTTTATTCGCGAAATGTCGTTAATGTATATTTAGAATAAAAGAATTTAATACAAGTTTTGATGAACAAACTTAGAAAATTACTTGTACTGACACTACTTTGCTTAACTGCACAAACTGCGCTATCTCAGGATCCACAGTTTACTCAGTTTTATGCTAACCCTATATACTTGAATCCTGCCTTTGCTGGCTCGCATGGTTGTCCTCGTTTTGCTTTGAACTACCGTAACGAGTGGCCAAGTCTTTCAGGAAACTATGTAACATATAGTGTGTCATACGATCACTACTTTAAAAATATTAAAAGTGGTATTGGTGTAATTGCGACACACGACCAACAAGGTCAAGGTACAATTTACACATCATCGTTAGGTTTAGTGTATTCGTACCATCTTAAAGTAAATCGAAAATTTTCATTGATGTTTGGAGCGAAAGCTGCCATGACAAACAAATATTTAGATTGGGATAAATTAACCTTTGGAGATATGATTGATCCAAGAAGAGGTTTCATTTATCAAACTGGAGATGTACCGAGAGGCCCAGATGCAGGAAGATTTTTCTTTGATGCTTCTGCCGGAATGGTTGGATACAGTAAAAACTTTTTCTTTGGCGTTGCTGTTAATCACTTAAATATGCCAGATGAATCAATGATTCGTGGAGAATCTAGATTACCAATGCGATTTACAGGTCACCTTGGAGCTGAAATCAAATTAGGTAAACATTCACAATACAACAACACAACTTCCATTATGCCGAACGTGATATACCAATATCAGAATGGTTTTCAAGAATTAAGTCTAGGAACATATGTTAAGTATGGTGTATTTAATGTAGGAGCTTGGTATAGAAATAGAGATGCATTTATTTTATCCATTGGAATTAATACAGGAAACTTTAAAATTGGGTACAGTTATGATGTAACGGTATCTAAATTAAACAATGGTGTTTCTGGAGGATCTCACGAGATTTCTTTGGGACTTAATTTAAACTGTAAAGACAAACCTTCGACGTTCAGAACAATTTCTTGTCCGTCGTTTTAATAAAATTGTAACTTTTCATTTTATACACGTTGTATACATGAAAATTGACCAATAAAAGAATGAAAACGAAAACATATAATATGCGATTTTTCAAGTTTTTAGCTGTTGCCGTGGCAGGAGCGTTTATCGTGTCTTCTTGTTCAAAAGAAGCATCGAGTACTACAGGTTGGGACTATAACAGTCCAAAAACTGGTGGTTTCCAAAAAGTACCTTTTGTAGATCAGGAAACTGGTCCAGGTTTATTGCTTGTTGAAGGTGGTACCTTTACTATGGGTAGAGCTGAACAAGATGTAATGTTTGATTGGAACAATCGTCCTGCAAGGGTAACGGTTTCTTCATTTTACATGGATCAAACTGAGGTTACTAACTTTCACTGGTTAGAGTATTTATACTGGATTTCTAGAGCGTACAATGAAACGTACCCGATGGTATACAAAAATGCTTTACCTGACACATTAGTTTGGAGATCAGAATTAGGATTCAATGAGAAGTATGTTGATTACTACTTACGTCATCCTGCCTACAGAGACTACCCTGTTGTTGGTGTATCTTGGTTACAAGCAAGTGACTACTGTAAATGGAGAACAGACCGTGTAAATGAGTACATCTTAATTCGTGAAGGAATTCTAGGGTTCAATATCGACCAAAGAGATGAGAACACTTTTAATACAGATGCATATTATGCTGGTCAATATGAAGAAGGATTGGTTAGAAACATTCAAGATTTAGACCCTTCACATGTTAATGGTAAAAAATTAGGAACTAGAATTGTACGTATGGAGGATGGAATACTTCTACCTCGATACCGTCTACCAACTGAAGCTGAGTGGGAATTTGCTGCATCAGGATTGATTGGTAACCTACAAGAAGGAACTGAAAACATCAACGAAAGAAGGCTTTATCCTTGGGATGGTCACTGGGTTCGTCAGGATGAGGCACAATTTACAGGTCAAATTCGTGCCAACTTCGTAAGAGGGCGTGGAGATTACATGGGGGTTGCAGGTCACTTAAATGATGGTGCAGATGTTACCGCTCCTGTTGAATCTTACTGGCCAAATGATTATGGTTTATACCACATGGCAGGTAATGTTTCTGAATGGGTTATGGATGTTTATCGTCCACTTACAAGTGAAGATTATGATGAATTCCGTCCATTTAGAGGTAACGTTTTCAAAACGAAATTACTTAACAATGAAGGAAGTATTGATTTGAAGAATGCTCAAATTCAATATGATGTTCACTGTATGAAGGAGTACTTAAATGAGTTTGAAAGAATTCGTTACCAAAGAATTTCTGCTGAGCAACATGATCCAAATGATACGGTAATCCCAGTTGGATTATCTGCTAACGTTCAGTCAAGAAACCCTTCTAAAAGAGGTTATGCTCCAGATCCTTTCTACGTTTCTCACGGAAAAGTTAAAGATTCTATTGAGTTGGCTTTATTAGCTCGAATTAACGCAGTAGTTAATACAGCGATTGAATATAAAAATGACAAACATGATATCGAGTCTTCTGCCTTGATTCAAGATGAGTTATTTGATGGAATTTTTGCAGATGAAATCAGAGAAGGTCCAGATGGAGAAGAATATGCATTTGAAATCATCTCTATGTTAAGAGACGGATTTAATGACTTCATCGTTGACACTCCTGGTAAATTGAAATACAGAAATGTAACTGAAGAAGAAAACATCGGAAGATTGAACTATCGTAAAGATGATTACATCGATTATTTAGATGGTGATATTGAAAGCTCTATTCACTACGCTAATGATGATCGTAAAAACGATATCAACCAAGCAACTCGTGACCCACAATTGGTTATGTACCAAGATGAGC
>JBFHHS010000004.1:0-33851 GCA_041596895.1 Crocinitomicaceae bacterium
AAGTTCATTTCCTTCACCAATTCAATTGAATTTCCCTTTCCAATACCAATTGACGCCGTGCACCATTCGCCAACACCGTCGATTGTTAGGATAGCGGCTTCATTAAAATTAGAAGGATAAAAAGCACTTGCAGCATGCGATAAATGATGCTCCGTGAACAACATCTTTAACTTTCGTTTATCGTAGGATCCGACTTCCGCGAGTCCTTCTTTTATCTTTTTTCGCAGAAATAATTTTTCATTCAACCAAACGGGCATCGCTTTGAGAAATGAAACCAATCCTTTCGGAGCAAAGGAATAATACGTTTGGAGCAAGCGTTCGAATTTCAATAGCGGTTTATCATAGAAAACAACGGCATCCAATTCATCGATGGATAATCCAGCTTCTTCGAGACAAAACTTAACAGCATTTTTAGGAAAAACCTCTGTGTGTTTGATACGCGTGAATCGTTCTTCTTGCGCTGCTGCAATTAATTTTCCGTCAATAACAATGGCTGCTGAAGAATCGTGATAAAATGCCGATATACCTAAAATTACTGCCATTTTACCACGGTTTTTCGAATGATTCTTTGCTGTATAAAATGCTTTTTGTCTTCCAGAGACTTTGCTGATTGTTCTTTAAATCCATTAAATCCTTTTTTCCGAAAAGTCGGGATAAAATGGCTGTAGGTAGTAGAACAAAATAAAAGACCAATGTCATGATAACATTTGGTACAATAAAGCTGAGAATCCAACCAATTTTTGTCCAGACCCAATCAATTTTTTCAGCTAAAAAACTTGAACTTGCCCCAAGAATTCCAATACTCATTGAAACATAGAGCATCCAATTTTGCTTCGAAATAAAGAAAAGCACGAGAAAACCTACAGTAATTATTAAAACTGTTTTTTGAGGATTGCTTAATGTCGTTTTAGTCGACATTAAAAAAGTGAATAGATAAACGGTGCAACACTACTTCCTCCTCCAAATACAATAAGAACACCAATTAGCAAAAGCACTACGATTACTGGTCCCAGCCAATATTTTTTTCGCTCCCTAATAAAGCCCCAAATATCTTTTAGAAAATCCATTGTTTATACGTAGTGTTAAGTTTAGAATTGCAATTTGGTGAAAATTGTTCAATCAGACGACTTTGTCTCGATTAAAGTTGAAAGAAACATTGCATATTTTCGATGTCCCTCATTGTTAAAATGATTCGCATCTTCTGTGCCATCATAATCCTCAATCAACAGTTTTTCTGGAAAATGATACGGTAAACTTCCGAAAACGAAATCGTATTTTTTCTTCAAGTCGACCCTATTCAAAATATCAGAAGGAGACGGGATCAAAGCATATTGAACTGGGATATTATGTTTTTTAGAAAAGACAGATAATTTCTCCAAGTTCTCTTTAGAAAAGGACATATTATCTAATTTCTTTGGCATTTGATGTTTAATCTCCTCAAAGCGAACCCTGGTCTTCCATTTTAAATATGGACGTGAAAAAATAACACTGTAACGAATAGTTCGCTCAAAAAACGTTGATTCATCGCTCCACAAAGAAAAGTATTTGAAATAATGTGCTTTGGCCTCATCAAAGGTCTTGAAATAAGTTCCTTGTTTTGTTAAGTAAATCGGACCTTCAGAATTGAGCCAAGGGCCCTTTTTAATCGGATATGCCAGAGGTACAAACGGCTTTGCTGTTCGATTATATTCTAGAATATCATTACCACCATAAACGGCAACGAGAATTAAATCAGGTTCCAGGATTGGTACGTATTTTTCGACTATTAATCGATATTGAACAGGATCTGCACCTGGAATTCCAAAATTAAGAACTTCGTATTCGTTTGATTGATTCAGCAAATGGGCAAAGGTTCCGTTATACTCATCCGCACAACAACCTTGCGTGTAAGAATCACCAATTAACATAACGACCTTCTTACCAGAACCACGAATAGAATCCATTGATGCTTTAGTATACTCGATTCTGCTAAAAAAGCCCTCAGAATTCACTTTTCCACCAACAATGAGTGTTTCCCCTGGTACCACGTGCGTTATCCCTACTTCATCTGCATACAGCAAGGAATCATACTGAAGCTCACCACGATGAAAATAAAAATCTTCTATAACACCAGGTTTATATCCGACGAACCTTAGCGCAATTTCAGCAACAAGAAATAAAACCACGAAAACAATGAGTCGTTTTTTCCAAATACTTAGCTTGCTTTCCTTAACCGGTGGGACTTCTGCTTCCTCCAGAATCTTTTCTAATGAGTTGATATAATTCGATTGGTCGTTATCAGCCAAAACCGTAGCTCTTGCTTTTGTTCCAAATTGAAATCGAAGCTCATCATCTTCCAACAAGTTTAACATGCGTTCACTCATTCTCTGAACATCTCCCTGCTCTACTAAAAACCCCGATTCACCGTCGATTATAACATCTGGAATTCCACCATGATTGGTAGCAACAATTGCCAATCCAGTTGAAGCAGCTTCCAAAATTGAAAGTGGTGTTCCTTCAGAATCGTTTTGATCCGTTTTTATAGAATGCTGAACAAAGATTGCATGTTTTTGAAGTTCGCTCGCAACATTTTTAGGGCTCAGTATTCCTTTAAACTCTATGTTCTTTTCAATCTTCAATTCCTTTGAAAGAGCAATCGCTCCGTCTAACAATTCTCCATCTCCAATAAAAGTCAACTTGGCCGTTGGATGCTTCTCAACTACTTTCACAAATGCTCGAATTGTCGTTAAGGGTGATTTCTTCGGGACAAATCGTCCACAAGCGATAAAATGTTGACGTTTTACACTTGAATCAGGTACGAAAAAGAAATGAGTGTCAATGCCGTATGGTAAGAGTTCAATTTTTTCAGAAGGACAGCCCAAATTCAACAATTGAGTATGCATATCCTTCGAAACCGCGATTATTTTTGAGGCTAATTGAAAAAGTTCCTTATAGCTTTCTCCATAATGATTAAGACAATCATCGCGATATGCATCGAACCCATGAAAATGGACAATCAAAGGAAGGTTCGCCTTTTTGCATGCGTTCATTACCTCAACGCCTGCTGGACCATATTCTGCAAATACTGTATTGATATTATTCTCTTTCCAAGATTGAATTAAGATCGATTCTGGGTCTTGATTCTTTGGTAAATTGTCCCAAGATTTCCCTCGATCAAGTGAAACTGATGTAGGAAAATATCCATCTGAGTAGACAACAACATTGGGTAATAAACGAATATGGGATTGTATAAATGTCTCGGAATATTGATTCCGATTGGTCGAGAGAATTGCAGTCTTCCATTCAATAACATCTTCATAAACTGACTTTTTCTTTTTCGATCCTATTCGGCGCACGATATTTCCAATGAAGGGTTGAAAAATGAGAAAATGAAAAACTAAAATCCAACAAAAATCTAAATTAACGAAAGCGAGCCCAAAAAGTACGACATATGGAAACCAATGAATGTAAAATCGATCCAAAAAGGTATTGGTGAAGTGTTTTACTTGCGTTTCCGACTGATCATTTCGGTATTTTGACCATGCCAGAATGATGAAAACAATCAAAACAACAAATAGAAAATCAATTTCCAATTGAATGATAAAAAGAAAGGCGAACGCTGAAATAATTTCCAAGGGAATGAAAACCTTCTTCATTAATTGATACGTTTTCTCTTTGCCTATTTGTGTTGCAAAGGTCTTTGTTCCACTTGTCAGATCATTGTCGAAATCTTTGTAGTGATGTGAAATTATATTCCTAATTCCTGAAAGCAGTTGCCAAGTTGAAAGTGCAATTACGAAATAAAGGAAGAGTTGATATCCTTTGTTTCCAATGAGATAAAATGTCCAAGAAGCAAGAAATCCTGGAACAACGTGAGCGTATAATCCATCAGTAATCACACCTAAAAACCCTCTTTCCTTCAATCGAAATGGTGGAAAAGCGTATAAAATGAACAATACTAGTTCAAAAATGATCAAGATGATTGAGATGCGATCGATTGGAAGATACATCCATGGTAAAATCGCGATAGCTAAAAATGCGACAACCAATAATGCAATCGAGCCTTTTGATAAATTCGCCGTTCCGTTTGACTTTTTTGCAAGTGCATCTTTTTTTCTATCGGCAAGATCATTCGTCAAGTACCCAAACCCCATGAAGCCAATTGAGGTTGCAATCGCCGCAAAAAACGACATCGATGCGACATAAGGATGCACATCTCCAGCAAGTATAAGGAAATAACAAAATGAAATCAGTAATGGAACTTTATACCGCCACGGATTACTGAGTCGCAATTTTTGAGTAAAGAATTGAAAAAATGAAATCATTCGTAGTTATCGGTTATTCAAAGAAACAAAAAAGAATGTAGAGTTAAGGTTAGTATTTCTAATCTCGATAGGTAAATACAGAAAAAAACTGCATATTTCTAATTAACTATCAATCAACCCAATGAAAATTAAGCTGTTTTCTCGAAAAAAATCAAAAAATAAACTCAATGAACCGTTTATGCAAAAACGTGTTTTAATTTTTGGTTTAGGACGATCAGGAAGTACGCTTTTAGAAGATCTTTTGCAATCAACAGGACATTTTAAAGCTCATGGTGAATTATTCAACCCATCAGAACCTATTTATGACGATCCGGTACAATTCTATATAGACAAAGCAACTCAATGTCATAATCAACACTTTATTTCTCATATTAAGGTTTATGAAATGGCTTCTGTTATTCAGTCTGGGATGTCGAAGCGCGAGTTTCTAGATCATCTTATCGAACAAGGGTGGCAAATAGTTTATTTGACTCGAACCAACAAAATAAAACATACACTCTCTTCATATCGCGCTCATGAAAGTTCGATATTCCATACAAATGAAATATTACCTATTAAGAACTTCACTATAGATTGTTTTAAATTTAAACACAGTGTAGGTCAATTCTTCAAATGGGAGTCAGAAGAAAAACAAATTTTAAATGGCTTGCCATATATGAAAGTCGAGTATGAACTTCATTTAGAAAATCAAGAATCTCATCAATCGACAATAAATGCAATTTTGAATTACCTTGAGCTTCCATTGCGCACAGTTTCAACGAAACACAAAAAAGTTATTCGCGGTGAATTGGAAACGATTATTGCAAATTACGCCGAATTCGCCGAAGAAATGCGCACAGCGGGCTATGGAGAATACTTGTAAATTAGATCCATGAAATTGATTGAATTTGTTAATTCGCACCTCGGAACAGGAAAAGGGCTATTGCTTTTTCTCCTTGGGCTGATTCTGATTTGGCTGGGGGGATATTACCTCATCGATTTCGTTTATCCGGATGAATGGACGCGGTATTTACGTCAGCTTTATTTTTCAAGATTTACGTTAATTCTGGCTTTACTTTGTTTGATTTCCGCATCAATTCCGCATCTTAAAAGCTTAATTTCAACCACAAAAAAAACGGCTACCGATTTAGCCGTATTTCGAATTCTATTCTTCGGGTTTTTCGCTGCCGGATTAATCTTCAATCCAAATGCTCTTTCAAATCAGGTTTTACCATTTCTCAAATTGCCTGATTCTGCACAAATGGCACTGCCGTTTATGGGCTGGTATCCAAAAGTAATTCCAATGAACGAAACAGTGGTTTCAGTCGTCTTGCTTGTCTTTTACCTTTCAATTTTCACTTCACTCTTTGGATTTAAAACACGTTGGTCAATTGTAATTTTCACAATCACGCTATTCTATCTCTTCACGATTCCAAATCTCTTTGGAAAAGTGAATCACAATCATCATTTAATTTGGTTTCCAATGATTCTAGCATTTAGCCCCTGTGCTGATCGGTTTTCAATTGATGCTTATTTCAGAAAACATTCCAACAAGGTGATTCATCATCTTCCGAACAACTATTCCTTGCCAATTATCTTGATTTGGATCTTAATGGGATTAATCTATTTCTTCCCAGGATTTTGGAAAATGTGGTCGAATGGATTGGATTGGTGCCTGACCGACAACGTGCGAAATCAATTCTATTTCAAATGGCTGCACCTTGGAGGTGGTTGGAATTCGTGGACACCATTTTTCAGAATCGACCACTATCCTGTTCTCTACAAAGCAAGCGGATTGTTCACTATTCTTTTCGAACTCTCTTTTCTACCATTGATTTTGAATAAAACGACGCGGAAATTTGGAATTCTTATGGGACTATTTTTTCATGTTGGTACCCTGATCTTCATGAAAATTTTCTTCATCGTTCTCGTCTTGTCGTATTTAACATTTGTAAACTGGAACAAAATTCCTTTTCTCAAGGAAAAAGGCAATTTGAGTTCACTCAGCCCATCAAATAAAAGTCATAAAACAGTAAAATGGATTGGAGTTGGGTTGATTTTGTGTTGTGTGATTTTCGGGTTTGGCAAATGGAACAGTTGGCCGTTCACTGTTTACCCAACCTTTGATTCAATAGTCGAAGTAGAAACAAATCATCTTGTTTTCATTGGTACAGAGACGAACGGAAAGAAAAAAGAGTTTAGCAATAAAGCTTTTTATAAAGAATACTCTTCTGAACGATATTCAGCTATAGAGTACAATATCATACAATCAATAAACGAAAATAAAATAGATACAACTTTTTTGAATCATTTATTACAATTGCAACTAGATGCTCCAATTAAGCTCAACTCTATGGAGGTATATATTGAAAAAACATCTATAGTTCCAGGAAAAAACATAGAAAACCAAAGGCAATTGATTTATTCTAAATAGAAGCGAATAATACAGTTAATCCTTTTAAAATTGCTTTTCGTAAATTTACGTACTATCAATATTTACTACTTCAGTTAAACGAACAATCAGATATGTCAATTACTCTGAAACGAAATTACCTCAATTGGAAACCACTCAAGCACACTGTATTTAAAGATGATACGCTGTCTGAACAAATTCACACAACTGGTTTTTCAACGTTCGCAGGACTTTCTGAAGACCAATTGACAAAACTCAATGAATTGTTCTATGATGAGCATTCTTTTGACGTTAAGGAAGGGGGAATGTTCTATAGCATGTATTCACGAGACAAGGAATATCGTCAAAGAGTGCATGACACAATTGCAGAAATCTTAAAGCCAACGCTAGAGAAGCATTTCAAAGATTACAAAAATGTTGTCAATGCCTTCGTGGTGAAATTGCCCGGAGAAAAAAGCGAATTCTATGTTCATCAAGATACAACTGCCATCGACGAATTTCAACATTCTCCGTTGAGCTTGTGGATTCCATTGCACGACATCACCCCTGAAAATGGCGCTTTGGCGATTATTGAAAAAACACATTGGTTCTTTTCTCCATACCGTGGAGTTTCCTTCGGATTTCCATTCAAAAAGATCAACAACACGATAAAGAAATACTTAAAACCTGTTTTCATGAAAGCAGGAGAAATGATGTGCTTTGACAATCGAATTATTCATAATTCACTAGCTAACACCTCGGATCAACCTCGAATTGCGGTTATTTGCGGGATATTTCCGAAAGAAGCCACCTTTCAAACGTGTTACCGAGCTCCAGAAGAGAATTCACCAATCGAAATGTATAACCATGATGATAACTACATGATGGATTATCCACATTTCTTCTATAACTGTACCGATCGACCTCATTTTGGAGAAAAAGGGAAAGTTGAGACTCGATTGTTCCCAGAAATGAGCGCTGAAGAATTTGAAGAATTGTGCCAACTGAACAACATAGAAATAGTTGATCAAGTTGAAGGTGCTGAACCAACAACTACAAACTGTCAATTAATTGCTGAACCAGATGGCGTTAATCGTTTTGAGGAGGCGGATGCCGAAATTGAGGCATTGACGAAATCAAAGAAGAAATCCAAAGGTATTTTTAGTTTTCTAAAACGATCATCATGAAACCAAAGGCTCTATTTAAAGATCAAAATCTTCAGGAACAAATTGATGAAAAAGGATTTGTGACATTGCCATTTATTGGTGAATCTGAATTGGAAGAATTGCGCTCATTTTACACGGAAATTCATCCAGAAGGTGCTCCAGGAAAGATTGATGGTATCCACATGACGTCTTGGTGTGAAGATTTTGATTACAAGATGAAGGTCGCAAATCGACTCAACAAAATCTATAAAAAACCCTGTCAAGAAGTATTTGAAGATTTTAGAACGCTCAACAATGTCTTTATCGTGAAGGATTCGGGTGAAACACCGTTCAAAGTACATCAGGATTGGAATGTGGTTGATGAAAAGGAAAATTTTGCCATCAACGTTTGGGTTCCGCTGTACGATATTACCAAAAATGAAGGCGGTTTATGGGTTGTAGAAGGAAGTCACAAAATTGATCGACACGTTCGTGGGTCAGCATATCTTTTCCCTGACTACTCGCCGTTCAATGACGAACTAGAAAAAGCAGCAAAATCAGTTAGTTTGAAAGCGGGTGAAGCAATTGTGTTTTATGTGAACATCATTCACGGTTCTCCGTCAAACTATGGAGAGCATGAGCGAATTGCCACGTGTTTTTCCGTTATTCCGAAAAACGCTCCGCTGAATATCTACTTTCAGAAAAAACAAGGAGACCCGTTAGAAATACATGAACCCGATGATGATTTTGTGTATCATTATAAACATTTACGGACGGAGACATTTGAGCGCGCACCGACAGAGAAGCCAGTTGCCGTTTTAGAGAGTTATGTGAATCATCCTATTCGGAGAGGTGAACTGGATTTTGCCATGAGTACTTCTACAAAAAAGAAATCATTTTGGAAACGATTGTTTCAATAGGATAAATTTATTCACCTAAACCTCACCCATTGTTTTAACATTCCAATTTAATTTTGGACGTATAATGCTACCCATCCCCCTTGTCTCAACAAATCCCTCAGAATCTTGTGCAACTCTGAATTTTGCCACAGCTTCAATATCCTTTATTAACTTTCTATTTACACATAGCATAACTCCAATTCGGTAAACTCCTGAGCTCAACAAATCTGGTGGGATAGAAACATCTACTTCGTAATCACCAATTGGAGTAGAAACTACTTTATAATCTCCACGAAATGCAACTGAATCCAATAACACTCTCACGCCATTCATATTAACCAAATAAAACCCTATTTCAAAAGAACCCTCATCTATAAGTTTTGTACAGAAAAAGCGAAATTTCAACTCAGATGTTGTCGTTAATTCATTTTCTGATGAAAGATTCAGGATCTTCACTTTGTTTATCTGAAAATGATCAATCTGCAGAGGAAACTTTGCGAGAAGTGTGAATCCCTCTTGCTTGTTTTCCGACTTCAAATCAGATCGAATCTTTGCTCCTTCGTTGCTTTCAATCAATTCATAATATTGATTCACAACATCCAATGGGTTCCCTGATTTCAAAACCACTCCATCATCCAATAAAATACAACGATCACATTGCTCCACGATTACTTCAAGGTGATGACTCACCAAAATAATAGCCACCCCACGTGATTTCAATTCTTTGATTTTTGAATAGCATTTTCTTTTAAAATCGGTATCTCCAACCGCAATCACCTCATCTAACAACAAGATCGAAATCTTTGCATGAAAGGCAATTGAAAAAGCTAAACGCAAATACATTCCGCTCGAATAATGTTTCACGGGCATTTGCATAAAATCGTGTAAGCCAGAAAAATCAACAATTTCTTCGTATAAACCTTTAATTTCTTTTTTAGAATATCCAAGCAGTAATGCACTCAAATAGATGTTCTCCTCACCCGACAAATCGGCATGAAAACCCGTTCCAATATCAATAATAGATGTTAGTTGGCCATCGTAAGAAACCTCACCAGAACTAGGGCCTGTTATTTGACTCAAGACTTTAAGCAATGTACTTTTTCCCGCACCATTTCTTCCAATTACCCCAAGAACTTCACCTTTATGTAATTCAAAGGAAACATTTTTAAGCGCATACAGTACCTTCCCATCTTTCTGGAATTCCTTCGTCAACGAATCAACTGTCATTATTGGTTGATTTTGCTCCATTACAATTCTTCTTGTTTACGGTTGTGCATTTGCATGTAGAACAAGTTCTGCAAGAAATAACGACTATTACCAAATTCCAGGGCGTTCCATGGTTTGATGCAGGTAATTTCAAAAAAGTCGACTGGGAAGACGTATTCCTGCAAGTTTTCAATCTTGTTGATTCCTGTTAGTTCTTGGAAATCGTTTGAAATGGTCAAATTCTCAAAATCCTCTAGTGGAAGGTCGATTGTTTTTACACTGGATAAAATGTATCCTTTCTTTCGAACGAATTTCAATACTTCGTATAAATCGGCGATGTTGTAACGATAGGCATTATTGATGTTTTTTACTTCGGTTTGGATGTCATCTGCCAAAGATTGAATCGCTGCTTCTTTGATGAATAAATCTTTGATGTACAATTTCCCTCCTGGCTTGAGCATTCCCCACGCAGAATTGAGCACTTGCTCATGATTGGTTGCATGTCCGAAGGATTCTAAGAAATAAACCACATCGAAGCTATCCGATTCGTAGTACTTCTCCAATTGGTGATAATCACCGTGTGTGACATTCACTTTTCCTTCTAATCCTTCTTCTGAAATGTACTTTTTCGCTTTCACTACTTGATCTTCTGAAATCGTAATTGCTTCAACTTGAACTCCTGCGTTCTTTGCGAAGTATCTGGCCGGACCACAAACACCGCAACCTGCATCGAGTACGCGCTGACCTTTTTCAAAACCAATTGTTTCAATCTGATAATCGAGTAATTTAGTGACATCGGTCGTGCGAAAAGCTTGAATTACTTCGCCGTAAACTTTAAGAAAATTATCCGTTTGTTCATTGTAAAAATCGCCCACTTCTCTTGCTGAGTGATCAGTTTTTGATTCTCTCAACGACATTTGTTCCTTCGACCTTTTCCCAAGTAAAAGAATCACCAAAGCGAAGCAGGAAAGTGCCAGAAAAATGATTAATATAATTGATACTGTTGATGCCATTTAAACTTTTTTTGAACCAAAGAGTCGTTGAATAAACCCTTTCTTTGCTTCTTTTTTAGATTCTACTTTTCCAAAATACACTTTCTCAAATTCATCTTTGGAAAGAAATGAATTCGGATGATGAAACGATCTTATCAACTCTAATCCATTGGGACCAGATTCACGGTCATTTTCAAAGAAGAAATTGGGATGCGAAGCATATTCTTCCACTGTATCTCCTTTTTGCTGGTAATATTTCAAATCTGCTTCCTGAGGCACGACACCGAGCACGAATGCCAGTCGCAGTTGATCTGTTTGATTTTGCGGAGATGAATGCCATAAAGCGTGATCGTAAAGTACCGCTTCACCCTTCTTCATGTTCAATGAAACCATGTGTTGGTCGACTTCGCTTGAAATTGGATACAAAACTGGAGGAATATTGGGGCCTCGATATGTTTGTTGCTTTGTATGACTTCCAACTAAGATTCTCATCGCTCCATTTTCATCATTCACATCAACCAAGGGAATCCACAAATTATAAGAACGTGCGACTTTTTCATCCACTAAATTCCAATCTTGATGAAGGGGTAAAATTCCTTTTTCTCCAGGTGCTTTTGAAATAAACGCTCCTCCGAGAAGCTCTATGTTTTCGAAATGAGCCTCGATTCTACATGCCAATATTGACATGGCTTGATCACTCAATAATTTGCGTTTTGCCTTATCATCAAGATGTGTCGTTGCATAAAAACCTTCTGGATTTGCAGAGTGATGCTCTTTGAAAATAGCTTTCAACCCATCAAGATCGAAGTCTCGAAGTAAGTCGAAGGTTACAAAACCATCTGTTGCTAAACGTTCTGTTAGTTCAGAATCATGAAATTTTATTCTGTTCATGCTTTCCCAAAGATTCGTTTAAAAAAAGACTTTTTCGTTTCATTTTTTATACCGATTAATCGATTCAATTCTTGCTCGTTCCATTTTGGAATTGAATAATCGAAAAAACGTTCGCTTATTCCCATGAGCGGTCGTTTATAAATTGCTTCCATGAAATTTTCCCAACGCAGTAAGAAGTCATCCTCTTGCTGAAATTCTTCTATTTGGTTTTTTTCTTTGTCCCAATAATGAAATTTGAGTGGCGCTTTTTGACTAATTAACCCACACGTTATTGCAGGGCGAATTTCATCCGTATTATTTGGTTTCGAATAGTGGATAGTAGCTTGATTCAAGACAATCACTTCGCCTTTTTTCGCTGGAACGAGTGTTAATTTCGGTTTGATTTTCTCTTCCAATCCGACAAATGACATTGGCAATGTTGGAGCGCGTAACGCTTCATTCCATTTATGACTGCCCTTCATCAACTCTAACGTTCCATTGTCCTCATTTGTATCGGTAAGTGGAATCCAAACGTTTGCTGCGTAGAACTTTTGCTCATCCACAATTGTCCAATCTTGGTGCATCGGCATTTCGCTATGTTTTCCGCAACCTTTAATCAAATAAGCAGCGCCAATTAATCTATAATTTCGAAAATAATTAGATAAATTTTCACTAATGGTTTGAACAATTTTATTGCTGATTTCAGTTTTCAGATTAAAATCATCCAAATAACTTGAAGAGAAGAAAACGCTCCCTTTTTCTGGAAAATACTCCACACGCATTTGCGCCAATTCATCTACTTGCTTCTCGCTCAATAGAGGGATTTTCACAAAACCATCTTCGTCAAATTTGCGCTGAATTTCAGCATCTATAAATATGGGTTCTTTCATGCTGATTTGATTGAAAAAATTCGTTTTATCCAGTTTTGTTTCTCCTGTTTTGATTTGTTATCAGCCTTTCTGTCGATAGTTACATCCAACTCATCTTCAATATGTTTCACGGTCAATTTCGGGAAATTATAAGGGAACAAACCCAAACTTTTCCCGATTGTTGGTCGACTAAAAATATTATGTCCAAAATTTTCAAATTTCTCCAAGAAATCATCTTCCTGCTCAAAAATTTCGATATTGTTTCCGAATGTTTCTTTATCCCAATAGCAAATTTTTATCCGGGCATCTTGATGAGCTACGAAAGTATTAATCGTAGGGCGCTCAGAGTCGGATAAGTTTGGTGGTGAATTGTGAATAATACTTTGATCAAAAATTATTGCTTCCCCTGCTTTCAAATAGCACGGTTGCATCAAGCTAGCTACTTCTTCTTTTACATTATCATAAATATCAGGAATGGATGATCCGCGATATGTCTCATAAAAACGATGACTTTTAGGAAGTACTTCAATAGCACCGTTTGTTTCTGTTAAATCGACCATTGGACACCAAATATTGATACCTGAATATACTTTTTCATCAACGAGTGTCATGTCTTGATGCATAATCAAACGGCTATTTTCTCCAGGTGCTTTTACAATGAAGCTTGAAAAAAGAATCTTGTAATTTTCAAAAAGGTTTTCTATTTGTTCGATACAAATCTCTCGAATAGATCTATTGACATTTTCTCGATGTTCTACATTGTTTGCGAAAGTGGTTGTGAAAAATCCCTCAACACCATTTGGGTATAGTGATTTGTACACTCCAAACAATTCGTCAATCTGAGATTGCGAAATAAACGGGACAATGACATAGCCGTTTTCATGAAACTCCGCTTGCAGTTTCGGATCGCTAAAAATTCCTTTTTTCTGATCGAAATCAATCATGTTCCGACAATTTTAGATCTTATTTTATTCCACCAGGATTGTTTGACAACCTCATCGAACCGTGGTTTTTTCAATTTAGATTCAAACTCTTCAATCGTCATGTCGAAAGGTTCATATTTGAATCTATTTATGCGTTTAATCTCTTCAGCAGGTTTTTTCCATGGGTTAAATTTCATGTAGAAATCTTTATCCACTTCCAATACCTCTACTAATGAACGGTCCTTGCTTAAATCCATATGATAATGGATCGACTTCTCCTCTTTTGGAATAAGAATCAATTGAATGGCCAATCGTAAACCATCCGTTTTATTGGGAGAAGAATAATGCACAATGCTATCATCCAAAATGACGCAATTTCCTGCTTTAGTCTCAACAGGAATCATGAATTGATCAATAATCTGTTGTTGAATTCCGAACAATTCTGATTTAATCATTGGTCCCCGTACTTCTCCGAAACGTTTGTGACTTCCAGGCACGACTTCGAGGGTTCCGTTTTCCTTGTTGCTATCAACGAGTGGACACCAAATTGAAACCGTAGCACACTTGTGTTCATCCGCAAACGCCCAATTTTGGTGTAATGGAACTTCTCCACCATCTTCTTTCTTCCGGATGAAATTGGCAATAATCGGTCTGTAATTGTCGAGGTAATCATCCACGCGGTTTTTAAACGCTTTAGTGATCACATCGAACACCTGTTGTTTATACCCAGAGTTCTTATCAATGAAAGTAAAGTCATACGTAATCTCCTGATTGGATTGATATTTTTCGTCCTCAGGACCTAAACGACCTCCACTTTCATTTAATGTGTCGAAATAATACTTTTTGAGCATTTCAACCTCATCCGAAGTCAAAAATGGCACTTCCACGTATCCATCACGTTGGAAATTAGATTCTAAATTATCGTCAATTAATGTTCTTCTCATATCATTAATTTGTTGGTCTTCCTTTCATTCGCCATGCAATTTCGCGGAGGATATTTCCAGGTGAATATTTTTGTAAAAATGAGCGTTGGTCTTTCCCTTCTTCAGGCTCCACTGTATCTTCCACTTTTTGTATCTTCTCTCCATCCAGTGAATAATTAAACAACTTTGCCAAGCGTTCCATAAAGGGGCGGTTGTATTCAACACCATCCAATTTCTTTACGCAATCTTCCATTTCGCTTTTAGATAAATCAGGAACAACGCGTTCAATTTCTCCAACTTTTTTCAATCCTTCCGGAGAATTTCCACTTTCGAATAAATCCGATAAGCGTTTGTTATTGAACCAGGTATAGAAATTTTCGTTAACATCATATTCTTCCAGTTTTCCTGAGTTCGGATTTTGGTAGAAATGCTTCAACTGCGCTTCACTTTGAGTAATACCTATACCTACTGCGATTCTAGCTTGATCTGACAAATTTGGTGGTGAAGCATGAATGAGGCGATTATCAAAAATCAAACTTTCACCCGCTTTCATTTCAATCACTTCCACAAACGGAAATAAGGTAAAAATATGGTCTGCTAAGGGCGATTTTGATTGTGGTGAAGGAGATGACCTTTTGTGGTCAAATATCTTGTGACTACCTCGAATTACACCGAGAGCACCATTTTTTTCAGTCACATCAACCAAGGCGGTCCAAACCGTTGCAGAACAGAACTCATTCTCATCCACAAAAGTCCAATCTTGATGCGGCGGTACAATATTTTGTAATCCTGGCTCTTTGATGACATAGCTCGCCGTAAAAACTTTGCAATCATCGAGTAAATCGGCAGTTTTAGGAACTAGAATAGATTTAATCGTTGACCCAACCTCTTTTACTAAACTCTCATTTTGATTGTCCAAACTAATATGAAAACCAGCTTCAATTCTATTGTCGAACTCTTGATTTTGATAATAAGACAAAAGCGTATTCACCTCATCTTTATCAAGCATTGGGACAACAACAAATCCGTCTTCAGAGAATTTTTTTTGTAGTTCTTCCTTTTTGAAAAAATTTCTCATAGTAGTAGTTTATAGGTAATCAACGATATTTCGTTCAATGTTCTTAAAAATACGAATTCCTATAATTAGAAGGAAGAAAACAGGGATAAATGAAATACAATACATCCAGTTAAAAGAAAGGTCAAAGAGCATGGAGCGTAAAAAATCGATGGTCGTTGCAATAGGGTTTACATAATAAATATAATCTCTAAATGCCTCTGGAATCAATGTTGTAGGATAAAAAACTGGCGTAATCCAGATACCAAAATTGGTCAGGTAAGGAATCAAATGCTGTAAATCTCTCTTCTTTACTGTGAGGATATTTAACCAAATCGACACGCAACTTCCGACAAGAACCGTCATAAAAATTACCGCGGGCAGAAAGAAGATTTTCGGTGAAAAGTCTATGCGTAAAATCAACATAATGAGAATTAACAATGAAAACGCGACGAAAAACTCGATAGTTGCAACGAGCATCTTAGATATTGGCAATAATATTTTTGGGAAATAAACTTTGCGAATCAACTCTTGAGAATTAATCAATGCAGTGCCAGAGCTATGAACCATATTGGTGAAAAAGTACCAAATTGTCATTCCACTAAAGGCAAAAGCAACATACGGGACATCACCGGTTTCCAATTCAATGAGTTTATCAAAGAAAATGGTAAAAATGGTTAATGCGATTAAAGGTTGAATAACCATCCAAAGCACTCCCAGTTTTGTTTGCACAAAGCGCGCTTTTAAATCACGCCTTGCAAATGAAAATATCAAATGTCGAAATTGATAAATGCTCCGAAGGTATTCGCCAAACGTTGCTACCTTATTATTTATGACTGTTCTTCCCATTATTTTTGTGAAAACATTTTGCGGTGAACCTGACGCCCTCCAATTATTCTTGGCGGTAATTTTACCATTTTGGGCTCTTTTGTATAATCGTGCAAATAAAAATCATAATAAATCACATCAGGTATTCTAAATATCAAGCGATAAAGCCATCTAAAAAATGGCCAGTCAAGAAAAAAGAATGGACCAAAACACCACTTCGATAAATAACGAAAAGGCTGCAATAGTTTTGAAGAAACGGATAGTCGTTTTTGCTCTCTTCGGATCACTTTTCGAGCTTCTTCGAGATAAGTTTTCTTACCAACTTTTGAACGTTGCCCTTCTTTTCTATGTCTAAAACCTGACAATTCTAAGGTTGTGGTGTACAATTTCTCAAACCGAAAAAAGCGCGACCAAAGTTCCATATCACCAGCTAAATCGCAATCAAAGTCCAGCGAGCCCCCAGCCTTCTCCCATAATTCTCTTTTCCAAAATGAGGATTCTTGTTGAATGAATTGAAAATCATTAGTTAGATAACGGTATTTCGACCAACGACACCAAGGAAGTGTAATTTGTCCAACCAAAGCACCATCCTCCGTGTACTCACGTGCTAATCCCATCAACCATTTAATATCCTGATACTTTTCAAAAATCTCAGCAACTTTAAAAAGCGAGCGTGGCAAGTATTTATCATCTGAATTCAACCACGCCATAATTTCACCTGAAGATTTTTCGAAGCCTTTTTGAATGGCGTGATATTGTCCTTCATCCGGCTCACTCACCCAATATGAAAAATGATGTTTATACCGTTCAATGATTTCCAAACTATCATCTGTACTTCCACCGTCAATTAAAATATACTCCAAGTTCGGGTATTCTTGTTCGACAACAGATTTTATCGTTTGTTCAAGAAACGCTCCGTTGTTGTAGTTTACTGTGACGATTGATATTTTGGGATAGTTTTTCATTTCGAATAGTGCAGTAGCTAATGTACACATATTTAAACAAAACAGAATTGAAAACGAGGGCTTTAATTATTCGTATTTTTGAGAAAACAATTCACTTTAGGTGCGAAAAATAGCTCACATCATTAATCCATTTAATGCAAATCCCGAATCGGATCTGTACACCGCCCAGCCCATAACCTTTGCCTCAATGATCAAAGCAAAGGAAGAGGCAAAAAACACAGTTGATGTTGAGTTATGGACGGCACAATATCCCGAAGATCGCAACATGGTTGCTGAAGGGTTTAAATCAACACGAGATTTAGATCGATCTGTTTTGGATTTAGGAACCTTTGAAAAGCAATTAAAATTACCGCTGATTGACGATATCGTGCGCAGGTTGTATGAAGAATCCGATGCTGATTATTTAATTTACACCAATGTTGATATCGGTTTATATCCTAACTTTTACACAGAAGTGAATCGATTTATCGATGAAGGTTTAGATGCTTTTATTATCAATCGTAGAAGATTACCCGAACATTTCACAAAAGTGGAACAATTAGCGAGTCTTTATCAAGAAACCGGTAAGAAACATCCGGGATTCGATTGTTTTGTATTTCATCGTGATCTTTTCAAGCAATTTCAACTCGCTGAAGTATGCATAGGTGTTCCTTTTATCGGGATTACTTTTGCACAAAATATTTTTGCTCTTGCAAGGAATTACAAGCTGTATGAAAATGAGGTGTTGACATTCCATATTGGCATGGAGATTTTCAAGGGCAGGGCTTCACGCGAATTCTTTCGATATAATAGAAAACAATTTTGGAAAGCGATGAACTCCCCATTAAGCAAGTCTCTGTCATCAAAAAAATTGCCTTATAGCAACTATATTCTGCCTGTACGCCTTATAAAGTGGGGTCTCCAACCAAGCATTCCAATTCGATTGGCGCTTCGTCTTGAAATAGAACGTATAATCTTTTACTTCCGCAAGAAAAAATAATTCTTCTCTTCTGGAGTAAACGTATGATTTACAATTTCCTTATTAAAGGAATTTAGCACTTTCGACAAATTTGTTCTCGCCGTTGCATAAGACTCGTTAGTTACCCCTAAAAGATAGTGTTCTTCAGCTTCATGAACCAATGAATAACCCAATGAATAATTAAAATCAAGCGCTTCTTTATTCCCTTTTTTCACTTTAGCTTTTAGTCCATTAAAAGAAAACTCGTTAAAAAAAACATCCATCAAACAAATTACGGCAAGCATAGGTATATACGAATTCAGATATTCCTGTTCACCTATAAAAATACCAGCTTCACCTGTTCTTGTGTGCCAATCGATATTCTTAACATGAATTACACCTATTTGAGAAGATTGATGATTAATGACCAGATAAACATCTGTTTTCTGCAGATTATTGTACCAAACCTCTTGCATCTCGGAGGTGATTTCCCGATCAAAAATCATGTTTTTACACACAAAATCAGCATTTCTCCATGTTCGGGTTAATTGAATATCCTTATGTTCAAGTGAATGCAATTGTATTCCAAACTTTCGCAGAATCATTACAACTTCACTTTAATTGCGTAATTAGGTTTGCCAACACGAGCAGAGTAAATCCGATTAATATAAACTCCGAAAACGCCGATACTACCCGAAATTATTCCCATTGAAACGAGTACAGCCAACATAAATAAATCCATTTTTTCCCCGGCATTTGTTTTGAAATAAATATAGTAGCCCGTCATTGCAAGAATTCCCGTTGCTGCTGAGACACTTAAAAAAATCATCAATTTAAGGGGGATGTTCGTATAATAAATAATCAAACGCAAGGATAGCGTAATTAACTTACGGTAGGAGTAACCTGATTTACCATTCTCTCGTTCATTTCGTTCTACTTCTACAAATTGAAAATTCAACGTATACCATGTAATCACCTGGTTTATAAATAAGTGGTCTTGCGAATGAAATCTTAATCTTTTTACAATATGCTCATCTATTAATCGAAATGATGAACCAATAGAGCTCCCGTTTCCTTGACTTTTATTGAATACTTTTTTGATAAAAGAAGAACCAATTTTTCTAAACCAAGAAGTCTTTTCCTGAGAGAACTGACCATAAACCACATCTGCTTTGGATTTAGCTTGAAACTCAATTAGCTTTTTAATTTCGATTGGGGGTGTCTGTAAATCATCATCAATTGTAATAACCTTTTTTCCTTTTGCCTCATCGATACCGCATAACGTAGCTCCATTTTGTCCAAAGTTCTTTGAAAGTCGAATAATAGTAACCTCCTTTGGGTGAAGCTCCTTAATTTGCAATAATTCTCGCCAACTATCTTCGTCTCCTGAATCCTCAACAAAAATCACTTCAAATGATTTGTTAAGATCGCTCATCACATCTGCTATTCCTATATATAAAGGCTTAAGTGATGCTACACTGCGGTATACAGGTACAACTATAGTATATTCCATCTTAGGTAAATTACAATTCGATTAAGTCAGGACATACAATATCGGAAATATTTAGACAACATGCTCCCCATGATAATCCAACACCAAATCCAGACAAAATCAAATTGAGGTTTTGACTCTTAACTTCATTACTCAATTCACTAATGAGCGTTAAAGGAATTGTTGCACAGCTGGTATTACCAAATTTGCTTAATGTATAAGGTACTTTTGACGAATCTATGCCCATTTTTCTTCTAATGGACTCGTTTAAAAGTTTATTTGCCTGATGAAAAATGTAATAGTCAACTTGATCTTTTTCTCTTGCTGCAAATTCTAATACGGCATTGATATTCGGAACGACTTCTTTTAAGGCAAAAGTAAATACACTATGCCCTTGCATTCGCATTTTTTTTATACTGGCTTTACTCACATCTCTCGACCCACCTTCAGGAACGATTATAGCTTCATATCCACTTCCATCCGTTTGTAAATTAAAAGACATATCCTCCGATTCTGTATCAAATTCAACGGCAGTAGCGGTTCCTGCATCTGAAAAAATTGGAACGACACTATTATCACCCTTTTCGATTAGTTTAGTAATCGTATCTCCAACAAGTAATAAGCCTTTTTTTATCCCTCCAGAACTCATTAAACTCGAAATCACAGACAAGCCATAAACATAACCAGCACAACCTTGATTTATATCAATAGTCATACACGATTTCGGCAAATTTAATCGATCTTGTAAAATCATGCTGGTACCTGGAATTGGATAATCGGGTGTTTGAGTAACAAATATGAGGGCGCCTATTTCATCTTTTTTCCATCCAAGCTCTGCTATTAATTTTTCTGCAGCTGTATAACATAAATCAGAAGCACAGACTTCATCAGGGGAAACCCTTCGAGATTCAATTCCTGTTGTTTTAATAAGAAGATCAATCTGTTGTTTATTTAATCCTACAAGATCCTTATTTGAAGCTTTATTTTTAGGAACAGCTCCGGATACACCAACAATTTTGGTGTTGGAAACCTTAAACAAAGCCATTTTATGATTTCTTTTTAGTGATAATATTGTGCAACTCATGAATGTTTTTTGCACTTTTCAATTCTTGATGACTTAATAAAACATCATAATGTTCATCAATTGCACTAACGATAATTAAAGACTGCATGGAAGACCAAGACGCTATTAAAGAAGTATCAAATGGGTAATCGGGCTCAAAAAGTCCTTTTATCATATTTTCAAATTCAGAAAAACCCATTTTTAATTAGTGCGTTTTAGTAGTCTTGTCCTAACAAATATAGAGTAATCTGATTGAATTTATATCATTTCAATCAAAGTTTAAAATCTCGAACTTCCAAGCGTACAGAAATTTAACTCATCAATCTATTCATGTACTTACATATCTATTTAACTAAGACAAACTGACTGTCTTCGGAAGCTATGACCCAATGCTTAACCATCGGTTCAATCATAATATAACTTCCTTGCGTAATAGTCTCTTTGAATCCATCTTCGTTTTCAAAGGTAGCCATACCAGAGATACAAACTAACATGGCCGGAACCTTTGTTATGTGCTCTTTAAACGTCTCATTCTTGTTAATTTGAATTGCAATTACCTTACCTTCTTCTCCCGTGAACATCGCAAGCGCAGAAACTGATCTTGTCGAATCGTGTAAATCGTTTATTTTCATAATACCAAGTTAAAAGTTTGATTACAATTTTAATAACACCTAGGTTACACAAGTAATACATGCTTTTTTAACCTACAACAAACAACCTGTTAAATAATAATTTTTGAGTTCAATTATTCATGAATAGACCATACTTTTGCAAAAACAAAAAACAATACCTAACAATCTCATGAAAAATCTAATCTTAAGTGTAATTACTTTTACATTCATATTCAATTCTTCCATCGCTCAAAATGGCTTAAACTTTGAAGGCCCAAGTGACATATTACAATCTAATTATCCAGGGGTTGTCTCGAATGCAAACAGAACATTTGAGGCATGGATCTATGTAAGCTCAAGTGCACCAACAGCCAATCTAGCCATATTAGACTACGGAGTAAATAGTGTTGGATCAAGAAATACATTTGCCGTATCTGCAAGTCGCGCTTTAACTTTTACTTCTGGTGGTACGAATGCGAATATTGCAACTGGAGCCAGTGCAGTACCGCTTGATCAATGGACTCATGTTGCATTTGTTCTTAATAGTGGTACTGGTTACCTTTATGTAGATGGTGTACAAGAAGGGACAGGTTCTTTGACCTCAGTTAATACACCTTCTGGGAATGAAAATGTAAAGTTTGGACAACGTGTTTCTGGAGGTTCAATTCCTTTCCATGGAAAAATGGATGAACTTAGAATTTGGAACACTGCAAGAACTCAAGCTGAAATTCTAGCAAATATGAACATAGAATTATGTTCAACAGATCCGAACCTTCAATTATATCTTCGACTCAACGAAGGTGTTGCTGACGGAACAAATACAAGTGTAACAAATGCTATTGACCATTCTGGAAATGGTTATGTATCGACATTAAATGCATTCGCTTTAACTGGGACTACATCTAACTGGACAACAGGTGTTGCTTTAACTCCTGGTTATTCATTGGCAAGTATTACTGAAACTGCTTGTGATTCATATACTTGGGCAGCCAACTCGACAACGTATACAACTTCAGGAAATTACTCGACTGTATTAACTGGAAGCAATATTAGTGGATGTGATTCTATTATTTCTCTTGACCTAACAATCAATACAGCAAACGACTTAACAACAAATGTTTCTGCCTGTGATTCTTATACATGGTCTGTAAATGGTATGACTTATACTTCTTCGACTACTGTTATTGAACCTCAACAAACTGGTGCAGGATGTGATTACAATCACACTTTAGTTTTAAACATTGGACAATCTACAACTGAATCCATGGATGTGACTTCATGTGATTCGTACACATGGTCTGCAAATAGTCAGACCTATATAACTTCAGGTTCATATACCGAGGTTTTATCAAACGTAGATGGTTGCGATTCTACAGTTACCTTAAACTTAACAATCAACACTGTTGACAACGGAGTTACAGATAATGGAGATTTATCGATAACTGCAAATGATGCAAACGCAACTTACCAATGGTTAGATTGTGACAATAACAATGCTGTTATCCCTGGAGCAACTTCTCAAACTTATATTGCAACAGCTAACGGAAACTACGCTGTAGAAGTAACTTCAAATGGTTGTACAGACACTTCTGATTGTGTAAGCATTGACATTGTAGGGATCAATGATTTAAACGAGATTAACGTAATTCAATTGTTTCCTAATCCGACAAAATCCACAGCTACTCTAGTTTTTGAAAAGCAAATTACTTCCGGAACTGTAGAAGTTTCTGATGCTTCAGGAAGGTTATTAAATACAGTTACGCTTCACGACAAGAACGAAGTTTCTATGGAAATTTCTGGTGATGCAGGTATCTATTTCATTCGTATCAATGACGAATCGAACAATAGCACTACACTTCGATTAATAAAAGAGTGAACTCTTTGACAATATTCAATGATGGCTAAGTGTTCTACACGAAAACTTAGTCATCATTTAGTTTTTTGAACTGGTTTTCATATTTTTGATTCATGTTTTTAAAACAGCCTTTTCTCATTCGCTTATTTTTCCTAACGTCCTTGATTTTGACGAGCTCTTTTGTTTTAGAAAGCGCTGATGCACATTGCATTACTATTCATTTTGAAAATATTCGGAATAAATCTGGAAGAATTCAAGTACAAATCTATAAGGACAGCGAAACATTTAAAGCTGAAAAACCTTGGTCGTTTCGATATGTATCCAAGGCGGATATGAAAGACGGAAAATTCACTTATAAAATTTACAACATCCCTTCAGGAACTTATGGTTTAGCTTTGCTAGATGATGAGAATAGAAACACGAAAATGGACTATAGTTGGTTGGTTCCAACTGAAGGGTTTGGTTTTTCAGATTATTACCACACAGCTTGGAGCAAACCTAAATTCGAAGACTTTAAGTTTAAACTAGATAGCCATAAGTCTGTTACCATGAAAGTTCGTTATTTATAATATGAACATCCTAATAACAGGTGCAACAGGCAACATCGGTCTTGAGGTTTTAAAACGGATTGATAAAAAAAAGCACCTCATTACAGTCCTTGCGCGTAATTCAAAAAAAAACAGAAAGTTACTTCTTCAATTTGAAGATATAAACATTGTTTATGGTGACATTTCATCTCAAGCAGATGTAAACAAAGCATGTGTCAATCAAGATTATGCGATACACTTAGCCGCTGTCATCCCACCAATGGTTGAAAAACACCCAGAATTGGCCAAAAAAATCAATCTAGAAGGTACACGCAACCTAATTAAGGGTTTAGAACAGTTTTCTCCATCCTGCTTTCTAATTTTTAGTTCTTCGGTGACTGTTTACGGAGATCGTTTAACAACGCCGAACATTTCTGTCAACGATCCGTTGCAAACAACAAAATGGGATGAATACGGACAAGCAAAAATTGACTCTGAAGAACTCATTAGAAATTCCAAGCTCGATTGGACCATTTATCGTTTAAATGCAATCATGGGGATAGGAAGTCACAAGCTTTCAAAAATCATGTTTCATGTTCCATTAGATACGCTCATGGAAATAGCCACTTTAAATGATACTGCCAACGCTTTTGTGAATAGTATTGGCAAACAAGAACAGCTGTCCAAGCGCATTTTTAATTTAGGAGGAGGAGAATCGTGTATTATCTCTTATCAGTCTTTTATGGATAACGCATTTGAATCTTTTGGTTTAGGTAAAGCTAATTTTCCAGACAAAACATTTGCAGAGGCAAATTTCCATTGTGGTGTTTATTCCGACGGTCAAGAACTTGAAGAAATCCTAAAATTTAGATCTGATTCAATTGATACATATTTTGAACGATTCAGAGCCTCAGTCCCTAAAATGCAGCGCCTTCTAACCAAGCCCTTCGGACCAATAATAAAATATTTACTTGCCCGAATTTCGGAACCACGAAAAGCGTATAAAACAAAAAACGAGGCGTTAATGATTCGATTTTTCGGAGAAAAAAATAGATAAATTCCCTTTGGTAAGGAAATTGTATTATAATGTCAAACAAAAAATAAGGCTATGAAAAAACTACTACTATTTACAATCAGTTTAATCTCAATTGCTTCTATTCAAGCACAGACAATTAATGACAATAAGGTTTCATTCTCTTATATTCAACTGCCACTTATTCAAATTGACAAAGCATTGAACACGTATGAGATTCGCGTTGAACACGGATATCAGCAAGCAAACAGCGACAGTTTAGAGTTTTTTCAATTGCGCCAACAAGTTGCTTTAGAAAATTATGAACGCGCTTTAATTACATATGAGTCACAATGTAAAAACATTGATAGAATTCACCTTGAAAATCTAGCTAACTGGCAAAAGAAAGTTAACAGTGGCGTAACGAATGCAGATGGAACAATGTTACCAAAACCTAACCCACCTTTGTATCCTCAGCGCCCAATTTATCCAATGCTAAAAGCACCAAGGTTGCATAGTGAATACTCCAATGAACTTGTAGACCAATCTATCAATCTTGAGGGATTTGAAAAAGGTATGGGCGGCTCTATAGTTACCGTGAATATTCTTCCTATTCGTGAAGTGAGAATTATAAAATCAAAATCTGGAAGCGGATCTTCTACGAAATACAAATACCGGTGTGAATATGTATTACCAATTGAATTGACATTACAATCACCAACACAAGGAAACCTAATTGAAACTGTCATTTTAAATGAGAAAAAATCGTATCAGATGAAGGATTACAAAAGTGAGTTTGAACACGAGCTTTATATGTTAGATAACGAGGACAGATTCTTTAGTGATTTAGAATTATACGCTAGAAGAAATGCATTAAACGCAACAAACACGTACTTAAATGATCAAGCGGGATTTGTAAAAAGAACACGATCAACTGAAATTTATTCGGTTAAAAGGTTTAAAAACTATGAATATTCTGATGTGACAAACGCTTATTCCAAAACTGTATCTGCCCTTCAACTAATTGCAAACGAAAGAGATCGTTCTGGAGCAAGAGCACAATTAGAGCAAGCACTAGCCGCTTGGGAACAAATTATGGAGGAAAGCAACACTTTCGACAATAAAGCAAGAATAAACGATAAGATTTCCGCTATGATTCAATGTAATATTGCGGAAATTTATGTTTGGATGGCTCGGTTCAATGAAGCCAATGCTATGATTAATCAAGTGAAAAATGCAGGGGTACTTAAAGGTAAAACACATGCAAAACGCGTTGACTCATATTACCTGAGTTTACAAAAACGTTGGGATTTAAATTTCTAATTTCAATGGAAAAACCGATCCCATCCTATTATCATACTGAAAGTGAACGTCTTATTTTTAGGTCTATTCAATCTACAGACTATAAATTCTGGGCACCTTTTTTCGTGAATAACCCAACTCAAAAATATGTTGGAGCCGATCAATATCCTTTTTCACCAGAAGCGAAAGCTCAAAATTGGTTGAATATACAAACAGAGCGAAAAGAGAATAACACGTATGGTCAACTTGCAGTAATAGAAAAATCGACCGGGAATTTTATTGGTGTAGGTGGGATTATAGAACGGGAAATCAATGGTTCTCCGGAATTTGAAATTACCTATTCATTGTTGCCTTCAGTATGGGGTAATGGATATGCTACAGAATTGGCTATCTTCTTTAGGCATTTTGCTTTCAATAATATAGCAACGGATAGCGTAATTTCAATGATTCACAAAGAAAATCAGGCATCAATTAATGTTGCTATTAAAAACGGGATGCAAATCAGTGGAGAAACTGAGTTCATGAATATGTCTCTTTATATTTATCGAATCTCAAATACATAATTCGTGTCATAACAACGTACATAGTATTGACCATCCTTAAATATTATGTATTCAGGTCCTGTTTTAAGTAAATATTTTTCTATCACAGCACCCGTTTTCTTATCTATTGTGATGAGGTAATCCTTTTCTTTTGTAAAACCATAGCCACAAACGATAAACTCTTCATCAATTAAAAAGTTCTGTGCGTTAGCAACAAGTGGATTTGTACGCCAAATTATTTCGTTTGTTTTTAAATCAATTGCAGTGATGTATGCGTTTTCATTGTTTGAACTACTTGCATATGTTCGGTGATTATGCTGTACATATAATATCCCCTCTTCAATTTGTGCCCATTGAATACTTTGATTAACATAACTTCTGTCTTCCTTGATAAAATTGTTATTGGATATATAATTTTTAAAATCAAAACAATAGGCCACACTATCAATACTAGAATTCATCACAACCAGATACCTCCCAACATACAAGCCCTCAGCATACACAAAGTACGTGTAATTATCATCATACATCATTCTCACTAACTCAGCCCCCTGAAATGATCTAGGCGACTTCAAAGGTATAATTGATCGCTGCCTTGAATGCTTCGCTGGAACAACATGTTCTTTTAACCTCAATTGATATTTGTAAAACCAATCATCATCATCAGTTATACTGTTTCGCTCCGATTCAACCAAATGAATCCTCTGTTTTAGTTTACTCCTTTTTTTAAGGGTTTGCCCACTAAAACTAGGTTGCTTCAAAATAACAGGTGTACAATCGAGGATAAACTCAAAATTTTCTTTCCATGTTCCATCCTTATATAACAATACGCGCTTTCCACTTTCTGTAGTTGCTTTTTCCTGTGAAAATGAATTTAAACCAAAGCAGAAGCCTGCCAATATTACAATGTATTTTACCATCCTATTTATTTTGAAAGAGGAACCTCTACTCGAACTTTGACTTTATTTTTACCCTCTCCTTTCTTGACCCGTATATCAAAATCTTCTGTATCAATTGTTGCCCACCAAATTAATGAACCGTCGATAACCTCAACCAAAAACTCAACCTCGTTAGTTATGCTTTTAATCATCAATTTTCCAATAGCTCGATATTTATCTCCTTTTTTTTCAAAACTTAAACATTCAAACCTCATCTTAGGGTATTGAGCAACATCAAAATAGTCGTTCGATTTTAAATGTTTATCTCGCATTTTATTCCCTGTATTTAAACTAGATACATCTGCAATTCCGATAATTTTTGATTGAGATAAGTTATTCCAATCTAATTTCATGTCAACGTTTACATTTTCAATTTCTCCCTCCGTTTGATCTTGAAGGAAAATAAATGATACTTTGGGTTGACTTTGACCGTATATTAGTTGAGAAAAGACAATTAGAGTGAAAAGAATAAGTGTTTTCATTTTAATAATATTGCGATTAACCCCTAAATTGCGAAAACATATTCATTCTTATCGAATTTTAGTTTTTTATTCACACAATAAAGCCCTAGTTTTGCAGTTCTAAATATTACAAATCAAGTTGTTATGAAGTTTATTGTCTTTTTATCTCTTTTCTTTTTATCATTCACGTCTTCGGCAAATGTTGAAGTTTCAGATGAAACTAAACAAGATGTCGTGACTGAGTACTCAATAGGAAATGACCGAGGTAAAAAGAAAAGAAAAGCTAAACGCACGAATAAAAGACGTAAGCGTAAGTGTCAACAATTTGGACGTAAGAGTTACGCTGGGTAAGCTTATCCCAATCCTTTTTCTATTTTTTGAAATAATCCCTTCTGATTAATTAACTTTAGTCCTCAAATTAATATTGTTTAATGGCGAAGGTTAAATCGGCATATTTCTGTCAAAATTGCGGTTATGAAACTCCTAAATGGTTGGGTAAATGTCCTTCTTGTAATGAGTGGAATACATTTGTAGAAGAGCTTGTTCAAAAGCAAGTTCCGCAAGTTGTTGCATTTTCTAAATCTGGTGAAACTGCAAAACCACAGCCATTAGCAGAAATTAAACATCAAGAACATCAGCGTATTACCTTAAGCGATTCAGAATTGAACCGCGTACTAGGTGGAGGACTTGTTTATGGATCTCTTGTTCTTTTTGGAGGCGAACCTGGAATTGGAAAATCAACTTTATTACTGCAATTAGCCGTTACCACACCAAACCTTAAGTTACTATATGTTTCAGGGGAGGAAAGTGATCAACAAATTAAAATGCGTTCAGAGCGTATTGGCGTAACCAATCAAGGTTGCTATATTTTAACTGAAACCAACATTCAGAACATTTTCAAACAGGCAGAATCAATACAACCTGAGGTTTTAGTAATTGACTCTATACAAACACTATACTCTTCTCAGATTGAAAGTTCTCCTGGAAGTATTTCTCAAGTACGAGAATGTACCGCCCAACTTCTTAGATATGCTAAACAAAGTAATGTTCCTGTCTTTTTAATTGGACACATCACAAAAGAAGGTTCATTAGCAGGACCGAAAGTACTTGAGCATATGGTTGATGCTGTTCTTCAATTTGAAGGAGATCGAAACCATGTTTATCGTTTGTTACGCTCTATTAAAAACAGATTTGGTAGTACAAACGAACTTGGAATATATGAGATGGTTGGAACAGGTTTAAGACAAGTTGAAAACCCTTCGGAAATCTTAATCACCAACAGTGATAGTTCTTTGAGTGGTATTTCAATTGCTGCTACAATGGAAGGCATGCGGCCTATGCTAATTGAAGTACAAGCCCTTGTAAGTACCGCGGCATATGGAACACCTCAACGGTCTTCAACTGGTTTTGATAGCAAACGGTTGAATATGCTACTTGCTGTCATGGAAAAACGCTGTGGGTTTAAACTTGGAGCAAAAGATGTCTTTTTAAATATTGCGGGAGGAATTAAAGTCGATGATCCAGCAATAGATCTTGCTGTAGTTGCAGCCGTTCTTTCTTCGAATGCCGACATCGCCATTGACAAAAATATTGCACTTTCTGCAGAGGTGGGTTTATCTGGTGAAGTTAGACCTGTTAATCGTGTTGAACAACGCATATATGAAGCAGAAAAGCTCGGTTTCGATAAGATTATTATTTCAAAATATAACAAAGGAATCGAGCAAAAAAACTTTAAAATTGAGTTAGTGCAGTGTTCTAAAATTACGGAAGTTGTAAAGGCACTCTTTACTTAAACAAGAAAATAGCTTAACCCTAAAATTGCAATTGCACCGTCAATCAAACCAGCGCAATACATGTCGTTTCTTTTTTCATTCATTCCAATTAGAAGAACTAACTGGGTTATTATTGCTATATAAAACAACACGTTTAATTGTAAAGAAGGAATTACCAAGGCCATTAGTATGCCAAATGCAACGACAGAAAGTACTCCTATTCCTTTAGCTGCTTCAATTCCACTCACTTGTGGTATCGTTTTATGATCTTCCTTATCATATTTTAAATCTCGTATATCAAACGGAATAGTTACACCTAGAAAAAACAAGTAGTGGGCGAAACCTATATATACTGCCGAAGCATCACTCCCTTCATTCATTATTGGAAAAACAATAACAATCAACGTCCACGCAAACGCAATCAAGTGAATTTTCAAATAAGGTATTTCACGCATGTTCTTGCCCCTGATTCTTATCACATACAACGCTGAAATAATTCCTGAAACAATTAAAATACTAATTGTTACGTAATTGAGGTTCAACACACTCAAAAGGAAACCTAAAGACAAAACACTTGAAAAAATCACAATAATTGTAAGTGGTTTTTTATGTATACAAACCCAAGTTAACCAAGGAGATTGAATCTGTTGTTTTGACTTAAATAACCGTTGACCATTATAGACAGATAAGGTAGAAAAAAAGGAGAATAAACCATAGTTTATCCAATTTTCAATACCAAGCTGATAGGTAAAACCAGCACTTAAGCACATTGCAGAAATTGATACAACAATGTTCGAGTAGACGATATTGAGTAAAAGTTGTTTGATACTGTAAAGTACGGAATTAAACCAGGACTAGTTCAACGCGATTAACAGAAATCTCTTCAATACAGAAACAATCTTGCTTTTCTGCACATGCTTGACATTGATCATCATTTACCAAAATTGTGACCTTCGGCCCTAAAGCCATCCAGCGGCCAGGGTGAATTGGTCGTTTTGGCGAATATAAACCAATCGTATTCACTCCAACGTATCCAGCAATGTGTAATGGACCCGTAGAGCATGCAACTAAATTTTTAGCTTTTGAAATCAAAACTATCAATTGCTCTAATGACAACTTCCCCGTTGAATCAATGATATTATCGTGTTTTGGCAGTTGATTTCTAAATAAATCCCCTTCCTTTTTTGTTCCCGTAAAAATGACAGTTCTACCTTGATTTGCAAGGTTAATCGCTAATTGAAAATACTTCTCTATCGGCCATTCTTTCGCACTTCCCTGTGATTTAGGGTGTAGGATTGTGATGTCTGTTAGACTTTTGAACGCATCAGGAAGTTCAATTTTTGGGACAATAAAGAATCGAGTCGTTTCAATGATTTTCTCTAATGTTGGCAATTCTTTTAAATCAAAAGGGCGCAGTAATTCATGATTTAACTGTGCCTCATGTAAATCAGAATTCTTACGTGTAAAGCTCGGTCGCTTGTTGCATGTCCAGTTGTGGTAAATACGGTGTGATGTTCCAACACGCGTGCTTATTTTAGCCTTCTTAGCGATTTTAGCAATTGTACTGTTAGGAAACACATGAATGATTGCATCGGCTTCCAAGTTCTGTAGTTTTTCAACCTGCTTATAGGTTGATAAATCGGCATAATCA
Source organism: Crocinitomicaceae bacterium (assembly GCA_041596895.1). Lineage (GTDB taxonomy): Bacteria > Bacteroidota > Bacteroidia > Flavobacteriales_D > Crocinitomicaceae > UBA4466. Next base: position 31,513 of record JBFHHS010000004.1, read on the forward strand.
TTCCAATCCTCGTAACTATCTACTAGCGAATAACACTCCACTATTGGACGTGTATATCCCTTTCCAAGAAATGTGATTTTTACAGAAGGATAATTCGCTTTTAGCCAAGCACACATTGGTAAGGTCAACATAACGTCTCCAATACTATCTGTGCGACTAATAATAATACGTTTACCGTCTAAGTTCATTTCCCTTGATTAAATCGTCTTAATTCTTGATATTTAAATACGTTTGATTGGGCGCTAATCTGAGCAATTTTAAATCCCATTTTACCATCAAGGAACCCTGCTTTAATAAAATACATAGATATAAAACGAGCAATTCCGCTTAAGTACGGTTTTAAAACAGAAGCTTTCTTTCCTGCCTTATTCATTTTCTTAGCTGTTAAGGTTGAATATTTATCTGCGCGTTCTCTATGGTCCTTGTATGAATAATATGAATAGTGCGACAAATGTCCCTTCAACTGTACAATATTTGATCCTTGTGGATAAACCAATTCTTCATGAACAAATTCACCATCCCAATAACAACCTTCCTTTGGAAAAATTCGTGTTTTAACGTCAGGATACCAACCCGAGTGCTTTATCCATTTTCCGCAATAATTCGTCATTCTATTCACACTGTAAAGATCATTAGAATCAAGTCTTTTTATCCTTAGAATTTCTTGTTCTAACTCAGAATCGATTGCTTCATCAGCATCCATTGATAGAATAAAATCAAAATTGGCGAGACTATTCAGGTAATTCTTACTGGCTGAGTATCCTTCCCAATCACGTTTTATGAAAGTTACGTTATGGGCAAGACAAATCGCTTCAGTTTGATCCGTTGAGTTAGAATCCAAAACAATAATTTCGTCTGCTACATTCTTTAATGAAAGAATACACCGTTCAATATTGCGCTCTTCATTAAGCGTTATTATGGTAGCAGAGAGTTTCATTTTACGATTTCAACACTCTTTAGTATTGCCTGGATTTCACGTAAAGGATGTGTCCAACTTGTTGTTGCGGGAGCATCTACATAGCCACTAACACATACCATTTTATTGGTTACTTCATTTCTAAAGTGAAAAGCCCAAAATGCTCCACCTGTACTGTGCTTTGGTAACCCTTTAAACATAAACATTCCTCGCATTTCGAATCCATTCAGTTTACCATCAACAGTTGACATTATATTTCCTTCAGGATAAACAAGCTCATTATATTGGGTACCCATGTACATACCTTCTATCTCATGTGGTACATTATATTTCAGCATGGTATCTCTAGCTGCCAGCAATGCATCGAATTGAAATTGAGTAGAATCAACATAATCATATTGATAAACCATGATACCCGAAAAGATACTTCCTACATCTTCGGTACCAGTACCAACAAATTCTATTGGTCTTGATGCCGCTGGAAATTCAATTCTATAAAAGTTTTTTCGTTTAGAAACCAGCTTCGACGAAGATGGCAGTACGAAATCAATCCCAAAGTTTTGCTTGACTTCATTGCGAATTTTCGTGTTTTTATTTCTTGAAAAATTAGATAAAATACGGGACCATTCTTTAGTATCAAACTCTTCGTGAACTTCGGATAAACCCAGCTTACATGTTTCCAAAACTTGATTATAATCTTTTCCAGTAATATCAACAACAAGCTGTCCAACCGCCCAAACATCGTTTCGTTTAACAATAGAACCATATTCACCCTCATACGTTGGGTCGATGTTAATAAACAAGGTGTTTCTGTAGCGTTTCACCCCTTGAGTAAAGTGAATTGGTGTTTTGTGAACCAATTGAAACGTTGCTACATCTGGGAAGTAAGGCATAATCCAGTTCGTCAACCCAGTGTCTAAATAATTTTTGATTTCAGAGTTCCAAACGTCTTGATCACAAACGACCAAAATTTCACCAACTTTACCAGTAACACTTAAACCTCGAGTTACCGTTGAATTGTGTGAAGATTCACATCCTACTGAAAAAAGAAGCACCAATAGTGCTGAAATTGAAAATGCTCTTAATGTCATAATGTTGTTTTAGAGCAAAGGCAACAAAAATCGGGCTAAAATTATTTTACCCTAATTCTTTGACCAATACTCAATCTGCTTATGTTAATACCAGGGTTCAATCGTTTCAATTGAGATTGAGAAAGTCGATTTCGTTGTGCAATTACACCAAACGTATCTCCTGATCGAACTGTATAATATTTTTTACTCGCTGTTGGTGTCGTTGTGGTATTTGTTGTGGTATTTGTTGTTGCACTACCTTTGACTTTTAATCGCTGCCCAACATAAATTTTTGTTGACCTTAGACCATTAATACGTTGAATTTCTGCAACAGACGTTCCATATTTCGATGA
>JBFHHS010000005.1:0-32025 GCA_041596895.1 Crocinitomicaceae bacterium
ATCCCCAACTCCGTTATGTACAATTTCTTTGAGTTCGGTAAAGATGACTGTAACTACAGCTCGGTTTGATTTTTTGATTTTAACTTTACCCGTAGAAATGGTTAAATCTTCACCGCGGACATCTACCTCTATGTGGTCTTGGAGATTTTCATCTGCGTCAATAATTACACTGGATTCATTTCCTTGCTTTAGAATAACATCGAATACCCCTTCAATCTCGAGTTTTGTAAAGTGATCTACCGGAATGGCATTCGTGGTATTGGTTCCAGTACCTTGAACAGTCTCTGTATTATTGTTATTGGATTCAGTCGAGCTCCATGAATCTACAATAGATTCTCCGAGTCTTCGAACGGCCAGTGGGATAATATGAAACTCATTGATGTCCTCAATTTCAGTTGGCTTTAGCGGCGATAATATAAGATCTTCTTCCGGCTGTTTTTCAATTACGTTGAGTGAATCCTTAAATGATTCATCTATGAGTACGGTTTTATTTGATGGGTTGGTTTTTTCTTGAAATTCAATTAATGTTTTTTTGTATTGCTCTTCCGCATTACTCTGAACTTTTGCTGTTCCTATCATCGCTACTGTGATGCTGATCGCACCAATTATTCCCAATGTACTTGCCATAATAATGAATGTTTTTTTCGCTATTAATAATTTTAATTTAGCCGCAATTCCCAAGCCTGTTGCTGCAGATCCTGCCGCAACGCCGACCCAAGTGGAAATCTCTTCCACCGATGTATCGGCACCAGTTTGACGTGCGCTTTCAAATAGTTTATTTAAATCGTGATTCGTCATAATTCCATTGATTTTAATGGTTGTGAATCTGTTTGTTGTAAATAGTCGAGAAGTGCTTGCCTTCCTCGAGCCAACCTCTGCTTCACAGCGGAGATTCCTGATTCTTGCAATTCAGCAATTTCTGAAATTGAAAACCCAGATATTTCAAACAGAACGATCGCTTCTCTTTGGACTTCCGGAATTTTCGATAATGCCTTATGGAGAAGTTCAACCTCTTCATTGCGGTCAGCTCGCGTAGAATGATCTTCGATATTTTGCGCTTTAACATGGTCCTTTAGGTAAAGAATCCGTTGTTTTTTATTTGAATTCGCAAGAACACGTATAGATATTCCAAAAAGGAAATGTAAAAAAGCTTTAGGACTTTCTAGGGAATCAAATTTCTCGTATGCTATGATAATAGTATCATGCATGAGATCTTTATAATCCATATCGCCATAGACGCGCGCTTTACAAAAACGCTCAAAGTTCTCATGCACCGGTGTGTACAATTGCATGAACTCTTTTTCTTTTCTACTTTTTCCTTTCATTCGATTCTCGTCTACTTGGTAGATGTCTTAAGTCGACGAAAAGTTACATAGAAAAAAAATTAAATTTCAGAAACTGGTTTAATGGTCACCATATCTAGATAGTAGTAACCTGCCTTGATGATGGCTTTCCGATTGACCTTTTTGCGTTTGGTTTTTCGGTTTTTATCGAAGTTTCCAATCGTAAAATATTTCTCACCACCTGTTGCAACAAAGGTTTGTTTTATTTCAATCCATTGTGCCGTGTCGGTGTGATATGTTTTCTGGCTTATTTCATGAATTTCTAACGAATCTGAAAATTCTTCCGCAATATCGTTCCGATTTAGACTGCGTCTATTTGCTGCGTGTATTTGTCGTTCTGTTACGATATAGCTGAAAGCGCGAATGGCAAATTTTGATTCTTCGGCGAGAGAAATATGAAAGGATAACTCATACGTACGACCGTACTCTAAAGTGTCTGTTAAGACACCTTGAATGTATTCACGATAATTTTGAGGAGCGTAAATGAACATGCCTGTGTAGCCATTTCCATCTGCCGCATATTGGTAGCCAAAGTGATTTTCAGGGGCTTTAACATCTTTATAATTGCAGGTATGGAAATAATCAGTGGTCATTAGCGTAGGGGAAGTCCACTCTTCAACATTATGGCCAAAGCTTCCGCGATAATCCACACAGTGTTTTTTGTCTTCAAGACTAGGGTTTTTGACCAAATTTTGCGAATTCCCAATCGAGTGAATGCAAATTGAGATCAAAAGGATAAGAACAGTACGCATGACTTGCTGGTAAATTTAGGAGATAAAAATACCCTATAAATGAAATGCTCATGCAAGAAGTTGAAGATGTTATTATTGAATAATTGTGTACAAGTGAACGTTTCTTATCGCTGTTTCATCTGTTTAATTGCTTCAACTACTTCATTAACAGGTTTCTGACATACTTTTTCGTGACAGACAAAAATAAGGGTCATTTTTGAGTCGAATTTTCCTTGAGTCAATGGAAGGGATGATTTTTTTCCTCCCATGAAGAGTGTGTTTGGTAAGTAATGTCGATTCAGCTCATTGAGTTTCACGATGGATAAATCACCAGTGATTGCTACTTCATAGAAAGGGTAGGATAAAAGGATTGCTTGATTGTACCAATTGGCGTAGGAGTACCCTTTTGTGGCTATATTTTTATTCATTTGACACATCATCAACTCAGCTTGATCCAAATAAGCCTTCCTTTCAAATAACGTTCCTAATTTGATGAGATTTTCAGCCATGATTGAGTTAGAAGAAGGGATGACACGATCATCTAATTCTACAGGACGAATGGCTAACGATTCGCCTCCTTTTGAGTAATAGAAAAATCGCTGATTTTCAATACTGAAATGATCAATAGCATAACGCATAATTTTGTTTGCTCGAGTGAGATACGTTTCGTTAAAGGTAACTTCATACAGCTCAATTAATGCTTTAACAGTAAAAGCGTAATCATCTAAAAAACCATCGATACTTGGTTTTCCGCTTCTGGATGTATGGAATAAGCTTCCGTCTTTTCTTAATTGCTCATTTAAAATCCATTTCGCATTATTCTCGGCAAGTTCAAGATATTCGGGATTCCCTAACGCTTCATAGGCAGAAACTAACCCTGAAATTGTCATGGCATTCCACGAAGTGATTGATTTATCGTCGGTTTCAGGTCGTATGCGTTTTGTTCTTTGCGACAATAAAAGGGAATTAACACGTTTCACATTGGCACGAAGCTCTTCTTCTGACCAGTTCATTTGTTTAGCAAATTCAGAATTGGATTCGGTGCGTAAAAGAATGTACTGATCATTTTCCCACAAGCCATTGTAATTCACGCTGTAATAATTCCTTACCCACTCAAAGTCATTTGGAAGAAGTGACTTCAATTCCTGTTTAGTCCAAACATAAAACTTTCCTTCTTCGCCTTCGCTATCTGCGTCCAATGCTGAATAAAAGGATCCATTTTTTGTTATCATTTCTCGTTCTAACCAAGCAATTGTTTGCTCAACAACCTGTTTATAATCATTGTTCTGAGTAATTTTATATGCATTTGAATAAACTGATAATAGCTGTCCGTTGTTGTATAGTGTTTTTTCAAAATGTGGGACTTTCCATTTTTCATCTGTTGCGTACCTAGAGAAACCTCCCCCAATTTGATCATAGATTCCTCCTTGCATCATTAGGTTCAACGTTTTTGTTAACTGAGTTAAAACAACAGTGTCATTTTCAAGAAAAGCATGATTTAGCATTAAGTTGTAAACCGAAGTCATAGGAAATTTTGTATTTCCTCGAAATCCACCGTATTTCTGATCCCAATAAGGCTGAATACTTTGAATACTTTGTTTCAATGATTGACTTGAAATCGCTTCTTTAGTCGAGCCAAGGTCTACAAATTGGTTGGATGAGATACCTTTTTTAATTTGATCCGCATAGGCTTGTAATTCTGCTGGATTTGCTTCAAAAGCAGCTTGAACATTTTTTAAAAGTTTCATCCATCCATCTGGTGAATAGTAAGTTCCTCCATGGAATAAATCTCCGTTCGGAAGTACAAAACAATTCAATGGCCATCCGGTATTTTCAGTGAGCAATGAAACACTGGACATATATACGTGGTCAACATCCATTCGTTCTTCACGATCAACCTTAACACAAATAAAGTTGTCATTCATAAAGGTTGCAATGGAGTCATTTTCAAACGATTCACTTTCCATAACATGACACCAATGGCAAGATGAATAGCCTATACTAACAATGACTAATTTATTTTCGGATTTGGCAATTTTAAAAACATCTTGTGACCATGGAATCCAGTCTACAGGGTTGTGTGCATGCTGCAGTAGATATGGACTTGTTTCATGAATCAAAGCATTTGTATGTTCGTATTTTTTACCCTCTGGTTTTTGTGCGCAACCAATAATTTGAAACGTAAGAATGGTAAGAAAGAGAACAAAATATTTAGTCATTAGTATGATTTTTTATAGAAGATAAGTTCGCCATCGTTTACTCCGATTACAATATAATCATCAACTAATTTCATGTCTTTAATATTGCCGTATTCCGCAAATCCTGAGAGCCTAAAATCTATTGGTTCATATCCACCATTTTTAGAAATTAAAACACTTCCGATATTGGAATCATAGCGCGCTGTTTCAACTTCCGTCTCGTACTTGTTTCCTGCCGAAATAATATCTGGGACCCCGTCTTCATTGATGTCCATGGTAATAAAACTGTTAATCGGTCCCAATTGAAGTTCGTTTTCAAAAGCATGAAAAACCAATTGTCCATCAACAATATCAATATAACCACTTCTAAATTCATTGGCGGTAATGTGCAAGGCATTTTCTAAGTTATTTTCACTGTAAATGTCGGTAACAGTTGCTACAGAAAAAGCATTATAAGATTTAAATTTTTCAGATATAAATGGCATTTGTTGGGAGCTGCAACCTCTTCCCCGAACTGGATAAAAAAGATCGTCTTGATAATTCGCTAAGACAATATCTAAGGTTCCCGTAGAATCGAAATCACTGGCGTAAATATGTAAGGGGTGGTCAACGTTCACATTAAACTTAGTGTTCGTTCCAATGTTACCAACCAAGTATTCCAGATCACCATCTTGATCAATATCAAAAGGTTCGATACAATTCCACCAGCCTGTAGAGTTGGCTAAAAGATTTTGAGTTGTGTCGCGTTTAAATTCGTTTTTATGGTTAATAAATAAGGTAATTGGCATCCATTCTCCAACTAGAATAAAGTCGTCGTCACCATCGTGATCGATGTCTGTAAAAACCATATCTGTTACCATGCCACAGGTTGCAAATTCAGGTGCAATTTTTAATGTAATATCTTTGAATTTCCCCTTTTTGTTTTCCAGAATAATACTCTTTGGAGATTCAGGATATCTTCCCGGTTTCTGCCTTCCTGGAATGAATAAATCAAGGTCATTATCCTGATCAAAATCAAAGGCAAATACAGATTGACCACTTTCTGTTAATCCATCAAATGTTGCTTTTTGAAAAACCCCTTTCCCATCATTTGTGTATAATCTGTCAGGATTTATTTTTTTTTCATTCCCACCGCTGACTACGTATAAATCTAAATCACCATCCGAATCAAAATCAAAAAAAGTTCCGCCTAAATCTTCTTCAGATTGATCTTCTTTCCACGGTTGATTTGTTGCTTTCTTGAAACCTGAAGTCGTTTGAATAAACAATTGTCCCGCTTGATTTCTTGCGCCGCCAATAAAAAAATCTGTTTTACCATCGCCATTGACATCTCCTTTGGTAATCATTGGTCCTAGTTGAGACATTTTATGTGGTATTAGAACTTCTTGTTCAAAGTCATCATAACTGTTCTCCCGATGTATGAAGTTAGAGAAAGCTTGTTTTTGCAACAACGGTTTAGAATGAAGCTCCATTGGTGCAGAGATAATCGGTAATTCAAGTACGATTTTATTTAATGAATTTGTTTGAATTGATTGGTGAAAAGTATGCTCTCCTTGTGGCCAAATGACTTCAATGAAATACACTTCATCATTATGATTTACACCGAAATGGGCTAAAGGTGGAACGGATGATTGAAACCCTCGTGTTGTTTGAATTTCTTGTATTTGATCACCTAATTTTGTGTGTAAAATGACTTTTGCACCAATTGCAAATGGGTTTGATCCTTCCTGTTCTAGTTTGATTTGTACATAGTCATTTTCGTTCGAGTTATTTCGTAAGATGCTTGCAGTTTCATTGATGTTATTCGTAATTAAATCTAAATCGCCATCATTATCTAAATCTGCATATGCAGCACCATTGCTATTCACATTAAAGTCTAGTCCCCATGTTTCTTTTACTTCAGAAAACGTATAATTCCCTTCATTTTTGTAGATGAAGTTGGCGAGTTTTTCTTGTGGAATTAAATCCAATTCATCTTGAAAATTAAATCCGTCGTTAGAATTTGCATAACGTTTTTTAAACCCGGATAAGAAGTCGCTATTTCGAACATCGCGATAGGTTCCATTGGTAACAAAAAGATCTTTCCAACCATCATTATCAAAATCAGCAATTAATGGCGCCCAACTCCAGTCCGTTTTTGACACGCCTGCAATGTTTGCGATATCTCTAAACCGACCTGAATAGGAATTTAATTGCAAAGCATTGAACATATATTGAAAGTGTTCTCCACGTTCAATATTGTCCCAAAAAGCCTTTGTGTTCATACCAGACATGTTACGTTTAGAACGCGCATGATCCTGGCTTTCCATATCAAGGGTGTAAATATCTGTGAGTAAATCGTTGTTGATATCAGCGGCATCAACTCCCATAGAAAAGGTAGAAACGTGTCCAGTCCTTTCTTTGATTTCATTTTTAAAAGTACCATCCTTTTGGTTGATATAGAGGAAATCAGCGGTATAGAAATCGTTAGTAACATAAATATCTGGCCAGCTATCGTTATTAAAATCTGATATTGAAACGCCGAGAGAATAAGCGTCACTGACCACTCCTGCATCGATTGTTTTATCCACAAATTTCCCATTCGAATTCTCGAAAAATCGGGCAGTTTCTTGCGAATAATTGATGTTTTTGGTTAAAAAAGAAATGTTTTTGAGTTGATTTATGATAAATACGTCTAAATCACCGTCGCGGTCAGCATCAAAAAATGCAGCTTGCGTAGAGCGTCCAGTAAAGTCCAACCCAAGCTTTTCAGCAGACTCTTCAAAGGTATTGTTTCCTTTATTTAAATAGAGTAAATTGGTTAGTGGACCAGTTTCATCTGCAGACCCTGTTCTGCATACGTAAATATCTAAGAAACCATCACCATTAACATCTGCCATAGTTACACCAGAATGCCAACCATTGTTAATGTTAATGTTCGCTTCTACAGTGATGTCTTTAAATTTAAAATCGCCTAAGTTTAGGTACAATTTATCTTCAGCCTGATTTGAAGTGAAGTATATATCTTGGAGACCATCGTTATTGATATCACCAATAGCAACTCCGCCACCATTGTAGAAGTAATCAAAGTGAAAAAAGTTAAATGATTCGTTTTCGGTAATTTGATTCTTGAAAGTAACTTCCGTTTGAGAAGAACTTAAGGATGTAAATGAAGTTTGAGCGATGCTACGGTAAGCAAAGAATAAAAGGCTTAAGAAAAGAAGGAATTTAAATAACATATTACAATCTATGGGTCTAAGATAAAACAAAAACACCCAAATCATTTCGAATTGGGTGTTCAATGTTAAATCGATATTTGGAAACTAAACGTATCTAAAAATTACCTAACCGATGCACTTATGTTGCATAGTTTCCAAACGTCTATAACTATAAGAGTGTTGAAATCGATAAAAGTTACAGTGTTGTGTAGTTTATTTTCAAAGTATCAAAAACTATCATCCAATAAATCTTTATTTTTTCTGGTAGATTGTGCACGTTCATTGCGTGATTGAGTGCCTTTAACAATAGCGTAAATTCCATATCCAACAAGAAAAATAGGGTAGAAAAAAATACGGTTCAAAAAAATCATTCCACCAAAGAACCAAACAAATGCACCAACGATAGAAATTATTCCAGCAAGAATTCCATTCTTTACACCGAAAGCTGACATTCCCAAAGATTCGTCATACACTTTTTGATTTTGACGAGCTTCGTTTTCCTGAGCAACAATTTCTGCGGCTTTCTGATCGCGTTCAAAATCAGGACACGTACCTTCAAAGGTTGCTTGTGCATCTGTAAGTGAGCAAATGATTCCTTTTTGAGGTGAAAAACTACGTTTTGTGCATTGTTCACAAAAAGCAATACGTTCTTGTCGGGTTGTCATTTTTATTCTATTTAATGAAAGATTATTTTCCTCGAGGAACGTGCGTATTAGTGTATTTATCTGCAGTTGAATTCCAGGCATCAATGAGTTTACTTCTTTTCTTATTGTTTGCTTCATTCATTGCATTGTAGGCCTCTACTGCCGCATTCATCTCATTAACTGCGTTGTTGTATTGATCAACATCTTCTTGAGTTCTATTTTTTTCTTTCTTCTCATCGAAAGCAGTTTTAATTTTAGTGAAATTTTCACTCTTCATGATTAGGTCAAGAGCAGTCTCCATCCCATCAGAAGCCTCGTCTTCATAAAACTTGAAAAGTGCTTCAGTAGCTTCAATCATAGCACGATCACCTGAATACGGTTTCACATCTTTCAATTTTGATAATCCTTCTTCAACAGTTCCTAACAAAGCTTCTCTGTTCTGTTCAATTGCACTGATATCATTTGCTCCAACGGCATCTAAAAGGTACATTTCTTGTTTGTTGCTCTTAAAAAAGATTAGGTAAACTTCATTGTAATGATCGTAGACTTCACCCGCGATTTCCATTTTTTTGTCCATAGAATCCTCTGATGAGATTAGGTTAATGTTGTTTTCTTCAGCGAATTTTTTTTGTGCTAAAGATAACTGTGCTGATGCTTCTGTCTGCTTATCACTTGCTAATTCTCTAGCCAGCATATATGCTTCCATTAAATCATATGATTGCTCAGCAACCTCCTCCATATCTACCAATTTTGCATAATCTTCTTTAAGCACAAGGTTGATTACTCGATAATATTCAATTACCGCATCTCTATACTCTGAATTTTCTTTAAATGGTTTAGCGCTCTGTGATTTCTTTAACGCTGCATCGGATGTTTCAATCAATTCTCTTCTTCGTTTTTCTACTTTACGCGCACTTTTTCCGTGAGAAATTGTTCTTGTATAGTCCCACATGTCTGCTTGTAATTGTTTGTTTTCAGCGCTAAAGAAGTCCATGTAAGTTCCACCGTTGGTCATGTCTTGCGCAAGGCTTGTTCCTGTGATAAAAAACGCGGTAATAAGTAATAATTGTTTCATGTTATTTGTTGTTTTGATTTATAAGGTCTAACATAATTTGATATGCTTCTCCAAGTTCATAATCGATTGAAATTCTGTGATGAAAATCTTGGTTGTAGGTATTGAGGTATGCATTCATACGATATATTTCAGCATCAAATTGATTGGTTGAGGGTTTAAATTCTTGATGCCAATCTTCAATTAAATTATAGTATTCGGTTTTAATTTTTTCAGCCTCTTGTTCCAACTCAATAATTTCAATAAGACTTTGGCTCAAGTAGTCTACATTGTTATAAGTTTCTTCCAGACGATTTATAATGGATTGGATTTTTGCCCGTTGAGGGTCAGTGGATTGTCTGTTTTCTGATAAAGAAATAAGTGATTCCGTAGAAATTTCTTTCATTGGAGTGTAGTACATTTTTTTGTCAATCGGGGTTAACGCTAAAACATTTGGGTAGTGCTCTTCGCGCTTCACCTTACGTTCAAATAAATTCGATAATTGAATGTCTGGAACAACTCCATTCAATTGATTTGTAGTTAAATCAATGCGATATAAGCCAATTCCAGTGATTTTAGCAAATCCTACAGTTTCAAAAGAACTCACTTCACCTTGCATAATTAAGGGTTCAACTCCCTGACCAGTTGCTTTTCCAAAAGACGTTTGACCTACTATTAAACCTCTGTTATAGTCTTGAATGGCACCTGCAACAACCTCCGATGCTGAAGCAGAATATTCATTGATTAACACAATTAAGGGACCTCTGTAGATGGCTCCACGATTGAAATCTTTGAGTGTTTTCAATACTTCATGATTATTTTTAACGATTAACACCGGACCGTAATCAATAAATGTTCCGACTAGATCAATTGCTTCATAAAGTGATCCACCACCGTTATCTCTTAAATCGAGAATGACACCTTCAATTTGTTCTTTTTTTAACTTAATCAATGCTTTGGCTAAATCATTGGCGCATCCTAAACTACTTGTGTCTGTCCAGTTTGTGTAAAAATCAGGTAATGCAATATAACCTACTTTCTTCTCTCCTTCCAACACAGCTGATTTAATGATATCACTGTCGCTGTAAACTTTAGTTTTTAACAGTAGCGTTGTTTTCAGCTCACCGTTTGATTTAGTTGTAAGCTTTAGTTCCTTACTTTCTGAAGCCGAGAACAGTTGATGTATTTCATAAGTTGTTTTTCCTTCTGTTTTAATTGGGGGTTCATCACCAAATTGAAGCTTGAGAAGTTGATCACCGACATGAATTTCACCAGATAGCCACGCTGAACTTCCTGGGTAAACATTGGTAATTTCAAATATTCCCTCGTTGTTTTTATAATATGAAATTCCAAAAAGCTCACGTTCACTCGAAAGCTCTTCAGTAAAACTTTCATTTTGAGATGCGGTGAAATAATTAGAATGAGGATCAAAGGATTCGGCTATCGCATTTAAATAATGGTTATCAATAAATGTTGAATCTGAGATTAAGTTTTTAAAATAGTCAGCGAAATCGGAGCTTGTCGCGTTAATGGATTTTTCAATAATGATATCTAACGAATCTGTTTGATATGAAAAACCTCTCTCTTGAAGTGTTTCTAAAATTTCTTTCTGAATAGCTAATTTAAATTGTAAATCCCAATACGAATTGAAATTTGATTCTGAGAGTATTGTATCCGTTGAAACATTCTCTGAGAGGGGTGACTTTATGTTAATTTTTGAGTTAAAAAACACTTTTCTGTAGGCCTCTGTTCGAGCTATGTTTTTTTGATACATAGACTTAAGTAAATCCAAATAGGAACCATTTTCATTTAAGAGGTTGTCATCGATTTCAATGGATGTTTTATTGAGTAAGATAATTTCTTCAGAGGTAAAAAACGATCCCTCAGAATTTATAGCTGATAATATGTTTTGATGTACACTGTTGGCAAAGTCATCATTAATGTCTCGCGGCTGAACGTGTTTGAGTTTAATAAACTTAATTAATGCGGTTCCCTTTTTATAGACAGAAGGCGCTTGCGCGTATACAGCAGATGAAAAAAGAAAAAGAAAACAGAGTATACTAAAGTATACGTACTTCTGTTTCGTGGGAAAAAATCTCAAAATACCAGTGTTAGTGTATGCTACAATACTAACAAGAAATCACCACAAAAGGAAATCCGTTCTGATTAAATTTAGACCTAATAGGACCATTGGGATATAATTCTCTGAAATACTGTGGTTTATTTAGACCTTATCCACAACGTATCTTTTATTCTTTCCATAGTATCTTGAGCAAATCCATCCAATTCTTCAGAGATATAATAAGAATATGAAGGATCAAACGACCCAAATTTATAATACCATGATCCCTCATCACCACCATTGGAAGCCACTTGTTCTTGCTTAAGAACCTTCAGTTTATTATTCGTGAGATAGAGCATGAATTCTTGACTTATTTCACCTTGAATCATAGTAAGAAATAACAGTGAGTCTGAACTAATTCGTTTGTAAGAATGTGCATACCCTTTGATTTCCTTTGCCAATGGTTTTCCATTTACATCATAAAAGGAGGTCTTGTTTAAATCAAATTTTTCGTTGTATGGAGTTCCTTTTACCTTGGGGTGGTTGTTTTCATAATTTGAAGCAATAAATCTCCATCCAAAATCTATCGTTTGCGGAAAATTGAATTTGAATTGGTTTTTAAATAATACGATATTGCTATCAATAATTGCAACAGGTTCAATTTCAACTTCCCCTTTTGTAGAATCTATTTTTTCAATAGATGTCTCTGCTATTTCTGGTGTGGAATCAATGGTTTGTTCTTGAACACAAGAAAATAACCCGAAGAATAGGAATAGAATAACTAGTTGTTTCATTTATTACAGTTTTGATAGGGTTTTTATAATGCGTTTGCGATATTTTTTTGGTTGAAATTTCACATATTGACTGATCAAAACATCATAACCTCCAGATTGTATTTTTTCTTTTTCCGTGAGCGGAATGATGCTGGAATGATGTTTTGAATAGCTAAAATAATCTTGTTTGGAAATTAAGCGACTCCCACCACTTCCAGATATAAACGCAACCTTCAATCCACTTAAAGAAATATGTTTTTGGTCTAGGGTTTTAAATTGACTCAAATATTCAATTTCCGCATTATTCAATTCAATTTTACCATCTAAACCCAATGTGTTAGTAAAGTAACGTTGATAAACAGTATCAATATTAAAAGAAATAGGAAGTATATGACCAACATCTTTTAATACCATGACGTCATTCTTTTTTAAGAAAGTACCTGTAGAATCATGAATGTAATATACTGCATTTTTCCAACCGTCAGAATCATTTTCACCTACGGCATTTAGAACATGTAAGTGTGACCAGGTGGAATCAATTTTTACTAACTCTCCTTTGCTACCAGGCATAGTAATCAATCCATGAAATAAAGCAGGTTTTTGAGCTACAAAATTATAGACTGCAACTCCTCCATTAGATGTTCCAGCAATAATCCAATTTTTCGCACTTACATTAAAATGGGATTGAATGGACTTATAAACGAGTTCAATTTCGGAAGGCGAATATTGGATTAGATTTTTATGTAAAATGTTAACAGGAAGTATGGTAAAGTAGTTTTTGAAATAATTACTTCTGAACCAAGCCGCATAACAATAATCTACAATGAATTCATTTTGATCACCACCTGAGAGTCCTAAAAATACTGGATAATTTTTTGTGGAATCATAATCTTTAGGGTAAACATATTTAAAACATAAAGTGTCGCTTCCTTCAATAAAAATGGAAGTGTTGAGTTCATGTAAAATGGAATCAGGGACAGATAAATCTTGACTGAATAAGTGAGTTGAAAAGCTCAGGAATAGGGTTGAAAGTATAATTGATTTAATCATGAGACTCTAAATAAACAAAAAAGGCAGCCAAATGGACTGCCTTTAATCAATTTTTTTTGATAAAACTACATACCCATTTTTTGTAACTCTTCAGGAGTCATTTCTGTGTAGCCATCTGGAACTTCAACAGAGAAAAGTTCTTTTTTCTTTTTCTTATCAAGTTTAGTTTCAACTTCTACAGCTGTAAAAGTCATGATTAATCCGTTGGCATTTTGCGTAAATTGTAAAGGAAATCCAGGGATTTCTTCGTTATGGTAACTTTGTCCTTTCGTGTTAACCTCAATGTCATTTGTATACCAAGTCACCATTTCATCACCGTCTTCATTTGTTAAAATGGCTTTTTTACATGAGTACCCTGCAATTTCTTTGGTTTCATCAATCAATTCAATCTCGAAAACTGGTGTTTCTCTAGATTCAGCCTCTTTTTCCATGTCCTCAAGTGTAGTTGGAACTGCAGTGTTACCCATCATACCGCTCATAAGAATCATGACTTCACCCGACTCTCCCAATACAATAGTATTTACTTTCATCATGGCACCCATGTTCAATTCAGAATGTAAACTCTGTCCTTCAAAGAACATATCCATTGTACTTCCTTGCATCATTCCAACGGCCATTTCCATTTGTGGATTAGTTGCGCTAGCTTCAATTTCGAATTTGACATGTCCTTCGTTTAATTGAGCCATTGTAGTTGCGATAGAGCAAATTGCTAGTACCGCTGATAAGATTATCTTTTTCATCAAGTTGATTTTAGTTATGTGCTCGAATTTACGAAAAACGTGCCAGACTGTATTCGGAATAAGTACAAACGGATGTTGAGTCGTTTAAACAATAAAGATTTGATTTTGAGCGATAACTATGAATTGGCAGCTTCTCCTTGAGATTGAACCTCTAAGTTTAGCATCGACTTAATCGTTTGCACAATAGCTTTTACGTCGAAACCACATTCTTCCCACAGCTGTTCTTGTGTACCGTGGTGGATATACGCATCAGGAATTCCTAAACGAACGACTTCGGCTGAATAGCGTTGATCAGACATGAATTCAATAACAGCAGAACCAAACCCTCCCATTATACAACCATCTTCTACCGTTATAACTTTATCAAATTTTGAAAATACTTCGTGAAGCATTGTTTCATCGATTGGTTTCACAAAACGCATATCGTAATGTGCAATGGAAGCTCCAGTAGTTTTAAGTTCCTTGATTGCATCTTGGGCAAAATTACCCGGATGACCAATCGTGAGAATTGCAATGTCGTTTCCAGAAGTTACCTTACGACCAGTTCCAACCTTAATTGCTTTCATGGCAGTTTTCCATTCTGTCATTACTCCTTTACCTCTTGGGTAACGGATAGAAAATGGCCCCATGTTTTCAAGTTGCGCTGTGTACATTAAGTTTCGCAATTCTGATTCATTCATTGGAGCACTTACGGTCATATTCGGGATCATTCGCATATAAGCGATATCGTAAGCTCCATGATGTGTTGCACCATCTGCTCCGACTAGACCACCGCGATCTAAACAAAAAACAACATTCAAATTTTGTATAGCAACATCATGTAAAACTTGATCAAATGCACGTTGCATAAAAGAAGAATAGATGTTACAATAAGGAACCATTCCTTGAGTAGCTAATCCTGCCGAGAATGTAACAGCATGTTGTTCAGCAATACCAACGTCAAAAGTTCTGTTTGGCATGGCTTTCATCATTATATTTAACGAACAACCGGAAGGCATCGCAGGAGTAACCCCCATGATTTTATCATTTTGTTCAGCTAATTCAACAATGGAATGACCAAATACTTCCTGATATTTCGGTGCTTGAGGTGATTTAGGAATCACTTTAACAATTTCACCCGTATCTTTATTGAAAACCCCTGGAGCGTGCCATTGCGTAGGGTTTCCTTCTTCAGAAAATTTATATCCAGCACCCTTTCGAGTGATACAGTGCAATATTTTTGGTCCAGGAATATCTTTTAAATCTTCCATGACCTTTGCTAATCCAATAACATCATGCCCGTCAACAGGTCCAAAGTATCTAAAGTTCAATGACTCAAACAAATTACTTTGCTTTAATAACGATCCTTTTAATGCGGTAGATATTTTTGAAGCAACCGATTGAGCGTCTGGTCCAAACTTAGAAACTTTTCCAAGCAAATTCCACACTTCATCTTTTACTTTGTTGTATGTGTGCGATGTTGTAATGTCAGTCAAATACTCTTTAAGAGCACCTACATTGGGGTCAATGGACATGCAGTTATCGTTCAGGACAACCAGTAAATTGGCATCCTTCTCAAAACCAGCATGATTCATTCCTTCAAATGCAAGTCCTGCAGTCATTGCTCCATCACCAATTACAGCGATGTGCTGACGTTCTTTTTCGCCTTTATAGTTATTTGCAACTGCCATACCCAATGCGGCAGAAATTGAAGTAGAAGAATGCCCTACACCAAAAGTGTCGTATTCACTTTCTGAACGTTTTGGAAAACCAGAAATGCCTCCTTTAGTTCTATTTGTTGGAAACGCTTCTTTACGACCAGTAAGAATTTTATGACCATATGCTTGATGTCCTACATCCCAAACCAATTGATCGTATGGAGTATTGAATGCATAATGCAAGGCAACGGTCAATTCAACAACACCTAAACTGGCACCAAAATGACTGTTTCCTATTTCTGAAATTACATCAACTATGTATTGCCGAACCTCCTCTGAAACCTGGGGTAAATCATCAATACCAAACTTCGCTCTCAGATCTTCTGGGAAGTTAATTTGTTCTAAATAAGGTCCTGTTTTATATTCTGCCATAATCGTTCAACAAAAGCAAATTTACGTCTTCTATTTAAGCACAACAAATATCATCAACATTTATTTTACATTTAAGGGATTTTAACGATTTATTCTTAGTTCTCAGGAAATCCATTGTTAACCCAACATTGCAGTGTATTCAGTGTTGCAGCATCCAACGAACCACTTTCCGGCATAGTTTGATTTGCTAATACTTCTTTTGTAAACGATTCATCATTCAAATAGGTAGATAACCCTGAATAGGTGCTCATATCAGAGTGACAAGATGTACAATTGGATGAAATTACATCCTGTACAAAACTTTCATATGTTGGACTTGAACCGTCGCATGTAGGAGTGATGTTGTTTTTGTTCTTTTTACACGATACGATTATTAGTCCGATAAACAACAGTGCAGTTACGATTACTTTCATATTATCAATGATTTGTATGTTTAAACGGGATAAATTCAAAATTATTTAGTTTGCGATGTAACTTATCCTTGAGTTATCATACTTACATTGTGAACCAAATGATGTGTTTTATTAAATGAAAGTTTCTAAACAGGAAGAATTTCTAGCACTTTACGAGCCAATTCATGATAGGTTCGAACGCTTCTGCAGGGCAAGAGTGTATGGAGATATGGACTTTAGAGATTTGATAAATGAAACATTATTAGTAGCATTTGATAAATTTGATACTTTAAGATCTAAGGATGCATTTTTATCTTTTCTATTTAGTATTAGTGTTAGGATTTTATCGAATAAGAATGCAAAGAAAAAAGAGCAATTAATCGCTGATGATAATCAAGTGGAACGTATTCATGGCACCGATATTTCGGGAGAAGTTAATACGGATATTCATTTTCTTTTTGAAGCTCTTTCAGAGTTGAATTCAAATCAACGAGAGTGCATAATTTTGTTCGAAATTTCAGGGTTCAGCATTAAAGAAATTGCGCAAATTCAAGATTCAAATGAATCATCCGTTAAACAACGGCTTCGACGAGGTCGACTAAAACTTTCGGAGATTTTGAATTATGAAGCTGTGCCTAAAACAGGAAAGAACTATGAGTAAAGATTTCAACTTAAACGAGCTCTTTGATCAGGTTAGAAAACAACCTGTAGAGGCCACTTTTGAAGAAACAAAAAGTGCATTTCTGGCGGGTATTTCCTCAAGTTTGCCAAAGACTAAATCAAATAAGGTTCAGTTTTTATCAATTAAAAATGGACTAATTATGTTAGGATTAATAGGAATAGTAGTTACATCTATGTTGTTATGGAGTAATGCATCGAATGTTGTCGAGATTAATAAGAAGGTTAAATCTTCGTCTGTTATAAAAACGAATGAAAATAATCTGATTTCAAATTATGAAACAGAAGAATTAATCGTTGTTCAACAAAATAAAATAAGAGAATTTAGTGCTCTTCAAGAATTACCCTTACTTAAACTTAAAAAATTCTCCCCTCAAGAACTGATGCCATTTGAAAAGAAATTGGCACCAAAAGTTCAGCAGACGTCAAAAATTAATCAGGATTTTATTTTCCCGAAATTAACGAAAGATGAAATAGAAGAAAATCACAAGCAGAAAAAAAGAATGATTAAATCCTTGATTAAGTTGGATAAAAAAATCTATGCTTATGTACCATCTGGGTCTTTTAATTATGAAGGTCAACCAGTCTCAGTGCAAGGCTTTGCAATGCAAAAAACTGAAGTGACAAATTTGGAATACAGAACGTTTTTATTTGATTTGTTGATACAGGGAAGAAAGGATGAATTTAAAAAAGCTGCTCCAGAACAGAATAAATGGATTGAAATATGCGGAATAAAGATGAAGTATTGGAAAGAAGACTATTTCGCTGATCATAAATTCAATGATTATCCTGTGGTTAATGTAAACAGAGAAGGCGCTGAAATGTATTGCGTTTGGTTTTCCGAGGAGGTGCAAAAATTCTTGAATGAATATGGAAAAAAAGACAACGATTATAAAATGAACAATGTTCGTTTGCCATATAAACTCGAATGGATCAAAGCAGCATCTGTTGAAGGGAAATTGAAAAATTATGCATGGATAGACAGTTCTTCACCAACTTGTTTTAAGGGGAATTTTAGTACTAAAGATTATAACCGGATTTCAGTTGTTGTAAAGAAAACAGGGAAGGAAATTCCTTTCGGTGATACTTCCGCAGTTTCAACAGCTGGATATCTTTTAAATCACGGAGACCTTACAACAAAAGTAGCGTCGTATGAACCAAATGAATATGAATTATACGATATGAGCGGAAATGTTGCTGAAATGAGTTATGACCACAACGCAGGAGATTATTCTAAAGTGAGGCCAATTGCTCTTGGTGGAGGTTGGATGAACTCCGAGGAAAATGTAAAGATTAATTCTAAAGAAAACTATCTTGGGGTGATAGATGGCCATCCGAACATAGGGTTTCGAGTGGTAATGACAGTAATGGGTAGAAACTGGCAATTTAAAGGACTAAGGAACCCTTTAAATTAAGTTCGCTTCTTTCATCGGTAATCATTAACTTTGCGGATTCAAATTACTGATTATAATGAGCAATAAATATCCAACTTACAAAGGATTAGACCTGCCTAATGTGGCAAGTCGTGTATTGGAAAACTGGGAGAAAAAACATGTGTTCGAGAAATCGATCTCCACAAGAGATGGAAAAGAACCGTTTATTTTCTTCGAAGGACCACCATCTGCCAATGGTCTTCCTGGAATTCACCACGCGATGGGTCGTTCAATTAAGGATATTTTCTGTCGTTATAAAACGTTGAAAGGATTTCAAGTAAAACGTAAAGCTGGATGGGATACGCACGGACTTCCTGTTGAACTTGGTGTTGAAAAAGAACTTGGAATCACAAAGGAAGATATCGGAACAAAAATCTCAGTTGAAGATTATAACAAAGCGTGTAAAGAAGCAGTAATGCGTTACACGGATATTTGGAATAACTTGACAACCCAAATGGGGTACTGGGTAGATATGGAAGATCCTTACATCACATACGATTCTAAATACATGGAGTCGGTTTGGTGGTTACTAGGTCAATTGTATTCGAAAGAAATGATCTACAAGGGGTATACGATTCAACCATACTCGCCAAAAGCCGGAACTGGTCTGTCTTCTCATGAGCTAAATCAACCTGGATGTTACCGAGATGTCACAGATACAACAGTTGTTGCCCAATTTAAAATGGTAGATGGACAGTCGACGCCATTTGGAATGGATAAAGATATTCACTTCATGGCTTGGACAACAACACCGTGGACGTTACCTTCGAATACCGCATTAACTGTAGGGCCCAAGATTGAATACGTAATGGTGAAGACGTTCAATCAGTATACCCATGAAGCAATTAACGTTGTTTTAGCAAAAAACTTGATTGGATATCAGTTTGCTAAAGGATATAAAGCTGTAGAAACGGAAACTGAATTGACCGAATACAACAAAGGTGATAAATCTATTCCTTACTTCATTGCTGGTGAATGTTTAGGAAAAGAGTTGGCTGGTTTGAAATATGAGCAATTGCTTCCTTATGCGCAACCTTTCGAAGATGCTGACAAGACTTTTCAAGTGATTGTGGGAGATTTTGTTACTACAGAAGATGGAACAGGAATCGTACATACAGCACCTACATTTGGTGCGGATGATGCGAAAGTTGCTGCTGATGCAGGAGTACCTGGTTTACTTGTTTTAGACGATAAAGGAAATCCAATGCCATTGGTTGATCTTCAAGGGAGGTTTACTTCACACATGGGTGAATTTGCTGGGAAGTATGTGAAAAATGAATATTATGATGAAGGTTCTGCACCTGATAAATCAGTGGATGTAGAAATCGCCATCAAATTGAAAATTGAAAATAAAGCATTCAAAGTAGAGAAGTACGTTCACAGTTACCCACATTGTTGGAGAACTGACAAACCTGTACTATACTACCCATTGGATTCTTGGTTTGTGAAAGCCAAAGAAAACAAGGAAAGAATGATGGAATTAAACAAAACGATAAACTGGAAACCAGAATCTACTGGGACAGGACGTTTTGGGAAATGGTTAGAGAACTTAAACGATTGGAACCTTTCAAGATCGCGTTATTGGGGTATTCCAATTCCAATTTGGTCTACGGAAGAAAGTGACGAGCGTATTTGTATTTCTTCAATTGAGCAATTAAAAACTGAAGTTGACAAGGCTGTCGCTGCTGGAGTGATGGAATCTAATCCTTTGAATGATTTCGAAGTTGGAAACATGTCCAAGGAAAATTACGCGAAGGTTGATTTACATAAGAATTACATGGACCAAATAACATTGGTATCTGATTCAGGTGAACCAATGAAGCGTGAAGCGGATCTCATCGATGTATGGTTTGATTCCGGCTCTATGCCATATGCTCAGTGGCACTATCCATTCGAGAATAAAGAATTAATTGACGATAGAAAGGGTTATCCAGGTGATTTTATTGCAGAGGGGGTAGATCAAACAAGAGGTTGGTTCTATACATTGCATGCGATTTCAACAATGGTATTCGATTCTGTAGCCTATAAAAATGTTGTTTCTAATGGATTGGTATTAGACAAGAATGGACAGAAAATGTCGAAGCGTCTTGGTAATGCAGTTGATCCATTTACAACCTTAGATAAATACGGTCCTGACGCAACACGTTGGTATATGATTACAAATGCTCAACCGTGGGATAATTTAAAGTTTGATTTAGACGGAATTACTGAGGTTCAACGTAAATTCTTCGGAACATTGTATAATACGTATTCATTCTTTGGATTGTATGCAAACATCGATGGGTTTGATTATTCAGAACCAGATTTAGCTTTAGAAGATAGACCAGAGATTGATCGTTGGGTGCTTTCTAAATTGAATTCACTAATTAAAAATGTGGATGAAGCATATGAAGCATATGAACCAACAAAAGCAGGACGATTGATCCAAGAGTTTGTTGGAGACCAATTGTCTAATTGGTACGTAAGATTATGTAGAAGACGTTATTGGAAACAAGCTACGGATGACATTGCTGGTGTTAATGATAAGTTGTCAGCGTATCAAACTTTGTACACTTGTCTTGAAACAGTTGCAGTATTGAGTTCTCCGATTGCGCCATTCTTTATGGATCAATTGTACTTGGATTTAAACGAAGTGTCTAAAAAATCCACATTAGAGTCTGTGCATTTGGCAGATTATCCAAAAGTGAATGAATCATTCATCAATTTAGAGTTAGAGGCTCAAATGGATATTGCTCAACGAACTTCGTCTTTAGTCTTAGGATTGCGAAAGAAAGAAAAGATTAGAGTGCGTCAGCCACTACAAAAAATAATGGTTCCTGTATTGGATTCTGCTTTCGCGTCAAATATTACACACGTGAAGGATTTGATTCTTTCTGAAGTGAATGTGAAGGAGCTTGAATTGTTAGAAGAAGATAACAGTGTTCTTGTGAAGAGCATTAAACCAAACTTTAAAACAATCGGACCTAAATACGGGAAACACATGAAAGCCATTGCTGGAATGGTTGCTCAAATGTCTGCAGATGATATCGCAGCTGTGGAGTCTTCTAAAGGATGGTCTGGAGAAATTAATGGTGAACAGGTTGAATTGGATTTAGCCGATTTCGATATCACAGCTCAAGATATCCCAGGATGGTTAGTAAGTTCTGAGAATGGATTGACTGTAGCCTTGGATGTGACAATTTCAGAAGAATTAAAAGCTGAAGGTATCGCTCGTGAGCTTGTAAATCGAGTTCAGAACTTAAGAAAAGATTCAGGATTAGAAATTACAGATCGAATCTTATTGAAAGTTGATACAAACGAGTTAATTCAAAAAGCAATTAGCGCAAACAAAGAGTACGTTTGTAATGAAGTTTTGGCAAATGATGTTCTATTTGAATCGTTAGGAGAT
The DNA here is from genome assembly GCA_041596895.1 of Crocinitomicaceae bacterium. Classification (GTDB taxonomy): domain Bacteria; phylum Bacteroidota; class Bacteroidia; order Flavobacteriales_D; family Crocinitomicaceae; genus UBA4466. The sequence goes on from JBFHHS010000005.1 coordinate 21,750, forward strand.
GATTCTCTTACCACAGATCTAGCTGAAGCTGAAGATGCAAAAATCAACCTTGTAAAAGGATAGATTATATAGAATTCAAATTAAAGGTCTAGACATTTGTTTAGACCTTTTTTTATGCCCAACAATTTAGATCAAAAAAAGCTGGAACCTTTCGATTCCAGCTTAATACTATTGATATGGTTTAGATCCTTATTTCGCAATTAAGAATTTAACACCACCTTGTTTTCCATTTTTCGTTCCGCGTACATAATATACACCTGAATGAACATTAGGAATAGCTACATATTCTTCGTTCGAATGAACAAACCCATCAATAACTAAACTTCCTTTGTCGTCGAAGACTTGGTATCTTGAACCTTCATCTAATCCTTCAATTACGAAGCTACCATTGTTTGGATTTGGGAATAATGAGATTCCAATTAATGACTCCTCAGCAATTCCTGCACAATCTTGAACTTCAGCAGAGATAGTTACTGTTCCTTCACAGCCGTTACCATCAGTATAACTGTACGTGATTGTGTGCATTCCTGCACCTGAAGCGCTTGGATCAAATGTTGATCCCGTTACACCTGGTCCAGAGAAAGTACCACCCGTTGGCGATCCTACTAAAGCAATCGGATCTTCGTAAGAACATAAAGCTCCAATCGAATTTGGTGTGGCTGTTACAACCGGTAAAGCATTTACAACAATAGTTGTTGTTACAGTACTATCACATCCTGCAGCATTTGGAATTACATCAGTGTAAGTACCAGCAGTGCTGTATGTACTTGAACCGATTGTATAACTTGCACCTTGACAAATTTCAATTGATTGTGACATTGAAGTTGCGGCTAACATTGTAATCGTTGTTGTCACTGTACTGTCACATCCTCCTGACGAAGGAATAACATCAGTATATGTTCCTGCCGAATTATAAGTATTTGTACCTACAGTAACAGATGCACCTGGACAAATATCAAATGATTGAGAGTGAGTTATACCTGTTGTCACGGTAATCAATGCAGTTTGAGTATTGACATCAGAACCACTTGCATTGGTTGCAGTTAAAGTTACCGTGTAAGTACCTGCAGTTGTATACGTATGAGTAGGGTTTTGAGCAGTAGAAGTACCACCGTCACCAAATGTCCAAGCCCATGAAGTTGGAGTTCCTCCAGAAAGATCTGTAAATGTTACATCACTGTTTTCACACACAACTGTTAGGTTAGATGTAAAGTTAGCGGTAGGTAAAACGGGTCCTCCAGGATTATAAATACCAACACCAAATCCAGAAAATCCAGTACTAAACGCTCCAGTAAATGTTACATCACCATAAAAAGCACCTAAAGTAGAACCAGAACTAGAAATACTGAACGTTCCTGCGTTTCCTGGGTTCACATCATCAATGGCATTTGATCCTGAAACTTTAACAATTTCAGCATTGTTTCTTGAGTTACCAGTAGCCGTTTCCCATCCTGCAACTTCAGCTTCTTCATAATAAACGGTAACATTATATGTCCCTGTAGGATTATTATTTGTTGGAGTTACAGTATACGTTTTAGAATGTAGATAATCAGCTGCCGTTGCAGTGTTAAATTGTACAGCACTTGTCCCTGCACGATCAACCTCTACAGTAACACATCCATAATCAAAAGAAGAAGTGTTCTCTAAGGTCATGATTACATTGTTTGTTGAAGGGTCGTAAAAGTGTACAGTTTCATTTCCACCAAGATTAGCAGTCATACTTGTACCAGTATTGATTGCGGTTTGAACAGCAATAGGACCTTGACCAACAACTAAAACGTCATCAACTCCCATTCCATAAAGCCATCCTGTTCCGTCACTATATTTTACAGAGAATACAACATTGTTGTTACCAGCATAAGAAGATAAATCTACAGTTTGAGTAATCCATGCAGTATTGGACACAATCGGTTGAACTAAGGTTGCAGCCGCACCATTAACTGAAACGTAAATATCAGCAGTTTCAGTATTCCCTGAATAAGTTTTTCCTTCAAAATAAGATGAGAATGTTAATGTTCCACCAGCATAATTAGTTAAATCTAATGCAGGGAAAGTTAAATCAACATTGTTTTGATTACAGTTACAATCATCATCGTTTATCCATGCAAAATCAGAAGCGTTTGCCGCTGGAAACGTTACTGCACCTGAACCTGCCGCTGCTGCATTTCCAATTTGGAAAGGAGTATCTCCAGATGGGTTAACAGTCGTAAAGGCACCAAATCCTGATTGAAAATCTTCAGATAAAAGCGTAGAAGCATTTGTCATTGACAACGGATCTAAATCATCATCGTTAATAGTAATAGTTACAGTTTGATTAATTACACCAGCTGCAGCATCTCCACCATTAGCATTTAAGGTATAATCAAGTGTAATTGTTTCGTTTCCTTCAACATAGTCGTCATTGTAGACATGAATTACAACATTTCCAGAGAGCGTTGTGTTATCAAACGTGAATGTATTATTCTGAATGGCGTAATCAACATTGTTTGTTGCGGTACCACCTGTAACATTTACTGTAATTCCAGCAGGTTGAGAAGGGTCTGAACCGATTGAAATTGGTACGTTTAAAATTGAATATGGCAAACAGTTGTTTGTTTGATCAGCGTCTGGTTCACTTAAATCGAAAGTAGATGCGCTAAATGCTACTAATGGGCTACAAGACGGTAAGCTAAATGCTGCAATTCTTGTTTGCCATTGTGTAGCAGGATTGTAAACTCCTGTAAAATAAAATGTTTCTCCATCAGAAGGATCAAGTCCTAAAGCAAAATAATCTCCCCAACGGTTTGAAGCATTTGAAGCAGAACCCGCAATAATTGTAGTTTCACCTTCAGTCATTACTCCTAAAGGGTCACATTCTTTACGACCAGTATATCTCAATGAAGGGAAAGTAGACCCACTGGATACGCTATATGCCATTCCAATAGCACCGGAGGCAGAGATACCAATAGACGGCATCCATCTGTGATCTGAGTCTGGAGCATATGTTCCTTGCTGATAAATTGACCAAGAACCTGAAGTTCCACCTGTACGTCTTAATTCGTACCAACGAATACCCGCATGATCAGAACCATCTACATCTGTTACGTGAGCAGTAACAATAGATTCGTGTGTTCCAAAATTTCTATAGTGAATACGATTCATTAATAACTCACGAAGAGGATCTAACGCATTAGAACCACTAGGCTGTGGAATACAAGAGAAAGAAGTATATCCACATAATTCTGTTTCGTGAGGAGCAGTAGCGATAGTTTGAACCTGGCTTAAAGATGAGTTCGCAGGTGTCGTCCAATCGATATCTAATTCCCACATTTCCAATGCATCACTAGCAGAACCAGTCCATGCGTCATCTCGCATACGCATTAATAATGCAGGTTGACCAGAAGGAGGAAGTGTTGTACCATTCATGCTAACAGGAGTTGAAGCCTGAAAACCGATCGTACCAAAGTTTGCCTGAGAGAACATTTGAGCCGTTGTAGCAACTCCTGCAAGCATGTCTGCACGATTCATCGCGAAGATATCAGGGGTACCAACATTGGCTGTCATTACGTATTCATTTTCCCAAATTGAGTATTTAGGATAATCAGGAAATCCTCCAGGTGAATTAAAAGTATAAGTATAATAACTACCTGTTGGGTCAGGTGTTGTTGAAATTGCAATATGTAGGTTGTTTCCTGATGTTGAAAATTCACTTAAGAACCATCGATCTGCACGTTCATCGTACATCACAATTGGATCACCAGCACCGCCAGCCATACTCATAAAATTATCGAAGTATACTTGAGAACCGATTGCAGCTCCCGTTTTTGAGTAAACTTGAATGAATGAACCTGAACTCCCGTTGATCATTTGAACCACGTGATTTGGTCCAACATCTACAGTAGGATCGGCAGGATTTACACCTGTATATCCCATACCATCCCAGTTTTGAGTCAACGCTTTCGTTGGCATTGCTGGCGCGGCATAATCTTGTTGTAAAACAGGATCCATTCCGTTTGGCAACGCATTTGGATTTACATTTTGATGTAATTTCCAGTCACCTTTTACGTGAACTCCTAGCTTTTCAGTTTTAGTAATTTCATTGATCGTCCCAGCAGGCTCAACATAGTCCCTTAAGTTACCTGTAACTCCTTCGTAGTTAATTGGTACTAGTGTTGGCTGAAGTTGAATCGATTGAATTTTCGAGGGATTCTGTTGTGCACCTACGGAGATGGACACAAGACCTCCAAGAAAGAGGAGGAGAGTCTTCTTCATTTTCATAATTAGTTTAGTTTTATAGTTTAATCGTAAATGTAAACATTTTTTTTTACTGTATAAAACGGTCTAGATGTTAAGAAATGAACATTTATTATTTGGTGTGGCGTCCTTGGAATTAAACTATTATTGTATCTTAAATAGGAAATGAACCTTGAATTAGAAGAATGAATACAAATGCCATCGCCGATTTTACTGAAAAGTTTATCAATCAAACCAATAAGTCTATATTTTTAACTGGAAAAGCAGGAACAGGTAAAACTACTCTACTTCAAAAGATAGTTAAATCGACTTATAAGCAAACGGTTATAGTTGCGCCAACTGGTATTGCTGCATTGAACGCTGGTGGAGTTACGATTCATTCATTTTTTCAGTTGCCATTCGGTGGTTTTATTCCAGATTTCAAAGTTGATGCTCAATTTACAGATCATGTAAAATTAGAGACAAAATCCACGTTGATGCGTCATTTTAAGATGAATGCCACACGAAAGTCAATAATTAGAAATTTAGAGTTATTGATTATTGACGAGGTCAGTATGCTTAGGGCAGATGTCTTGGATGCGATTGATTGGACACTGAGAAACGTCCGTGGAATTAATAAACCATTCGGTGGAGTTCAAGTTTTATTTATTGGAGATTTGTTGCAGTTGCCACCAGTGGTAAAGCAGCAAGAATGGAATTTTTTAAGAAATTACTATCGTGGTATATTTTTCTTTAATTCTCACGTTGTTCAAGAGGCAGAACCCGTTTATATAGAATTGAACAAAGTGTATCGTCAGGAAGATCAGGACTTCATTGATATTCTGAACAATCTTCGCAACAATGAAATCACAGAAGCTAATGTGGCGGTGCTAAATAAGCACGTGCAACAAAATTTTAAAGCCGACGAGCATGATGACTATATTACATTGACCACACATAATTCTGATGCAGATCGGATTAATCAAGAAGCTTTGGAACGCTTAGATTCAAAGACAGTGAGATTTGATGCTGAAATTACGGGTAGTTTCCCACAACATTTATTCCCTTTAGATGAAACACTTGAACTAAAACTCGGTGCGCAAGTCATGTTTATTAAGAATGATATATCTCCGGACAAAGAATTCTACAATGGAAAAATGGGTAGAGTCGTTGGTCTAGATGATGATGAAATTCGCGTGAACTTTCCGAAGGAAAAGAAGACGATAACTGTTGATCGTTACGAATGGAATAACATTCAATACACTTTGAATCCTTCTACAAGTGAAGTGGACGAGAAGGTTTTGGGAACATTTGTGCATTTTCCTTTGAAGTTGGCATGGGCGATTACCGTGCATAAAAGTCAAGGATTAACTTTTGAGAAGGCTGTAATTGATGTATCGAAGGTGTTCGTCCCTGGACAGGCATATGTTGCATTGTCTCGTCTCCGGGCGTTGGAGGGCTTGGTTTTATTGAATCCTATACGTGTTAATGGACTCTCGATTGATGCTGATGTAGCTAATTATGCGAAGTCTAAAAGTGAGGTTGTTGATTTAGATAAAACACTACAGAAGGAGACCTTTAATTATTTAAGAGATGCATTGACACTCGCGTACGACTGGGTAGAATTGATGAATAAATGGAAATCACATGAAAAGACGTATAAAAATCATGGTGCTAGGTCATTAAAAGGGAAAAACTTAACATGGGTAACCCAACAAGTTCAAATTCTAAGTGGAACCATTGATCCATCAAGAAAATTTCGTAATCAGTTAATCAATTTATTTAATGCCCAAAAAGTAGATTTAGAGCATATTTATGAAAGGACTACAGCGGCGTACAATTATTTCTACAAAAGTTTGGATGGTATACTTTATTCCAATTTAAAGAAAATGGCTGAGTTGCAATCTCAGAAAAACACGAAACAGTATAACGAAGAATTAGAAGAATTGGATCTTCTTTTGACAGAAACAATCTTAAGGTTAAAAAAAGCAATTAAAGTGATTGAAGCAATTATGAATGGTAAAACATTGGATAAGAAACATATTTGGACTTCAGATCTAAAGAATTATAAAATTGCAAAAATTGAATTGGTCAAAAATGAAATGCGTGCAGATAATGCGACATTTGATTTCGATACCGATTTCATTCAGTTAAAGACGAAGAGTTCAAGAAAGAAAACCGCAAAGGAGAAAAAAGAGTCTACATACGACATTACATTAAGATTGATTAAAAAAGGAGAATCTATAGAAAGTATTGCTCGCGAACGTCAACTTTCTGAAGGAACAATTTCTGCTCATTGCGTTCGCTTGCTCAAAACTGAGAAAATTGATCTAAAAGATGTCATGGACAGTAAGCGAATCAATGAACTGTACGATATTTTTGAAGAATATCAAGGAGGATCAATGACGCCGTTAAAGGAAAAAGCTGGTGAAGAATATTCTTGGGATGAGTTGAAACTTTATCAAGCTTCGTTATTGGTATAATTTATTTTCGTTTAAATGTTTGAGGGCTGTCAAAAATACCTTTCTTCATTAATTTGGCGAATTCGTCTTCGGTCGGATTTAAAACTATAAGTTCGAAATAGTCGTTTGGAATCGTTTCTTTTGATGAAACTCGATTGAATATACGTGTATCATTTTCATAATCAAGTTCTTCAATCGTTAATGTGTTTCCTAAAAATGTCATTTTTGCTGGAACATAAAGCCCATCTTCATAATAATTAATGATATACTCCGTTGCGCTAATCTGTGTTAGCTTGTTCATGCTTGACGCATCGATTAGAATGTCTTTATTTTTTACACCGAAATAATAAACTTCTCCTTTTAACACGCAAGGAACGGAATCCTTATCTAGCAGGCCATAAAGCATGTTGTTGCGAACATCGTATTTGGATGATTCACGGACTAGTTCTCTTGAAATTGAAGAGATACTTGTGGTAATAATATATATACCATCAGCAGAAATTTCATAAACACGTGTTGCAACGTCTGAAGAGTATTCTCCAAATAAATTTTTTTCAGTTGTGTTAACAATTGTCTGTTCTGAAGGAACAGGGGAAGAAAAATAATACGATTGTTGTCCAAATGTTAAAAAGGAGACTAAAAGACTTGCAATAAAACCAACTATTTTCATAACTTAATTAAGAATGAGACCTAAATTTACAATTACCAATCGATCAAATACATAAACATGCAAAAAAGATGGCAGGTTAAAACACCTATTGACAGTACAACAGTCGATACGTTTCGTTCAGAATTAAAAGTTACGCCGATTGTTGCGGAATTATTGTTGCAAAGAAACATTACAAGTTTTCCTGAGGCTGAAGGGTTCTTTAGACCAAAATTAGACCAGTTACATGATCCTTTTTTAATGAAGGATATGGACTTGGCTGTGGAACGTTTGCAAGAAGCCATTGATGATGGTCAGAAGGTATTATTGTTTGGTGATTATGATGTAGACGGCACTACAGCGGTTGCAACGATGTATACTTTTTTGAAAGACACTTTGCCAATCGATTTTTATATTCCAGACAGATATAAAGAAGGCTATGGATTGAGTATTAAAGGAATTGATTTTGCTCATGAACATGATGTTGATTTGATAATATCTTTAGATTGTGGGATCAAATCATTGGATGAAATAGCACATGCACGGGCATTAGGAATTGACTTTATTGTATGTGATCATCATACACCAGGCGATGAATTGCCGGATGCCATTGTGTTAGATCCTAAACGAAAAGACTGTAACTATCCTTTTGATGAGTTGTCTGGTTGCGGAGTTGGATTTAAATTATTACAGGGCTTATCTGATCATAATGGCTGGTCATACGACAAACTATTTGAATTATTAGATTTTCTTGCAATAAGCATTGGAGCAGACATTGTTCCTGTTGTTGGTGAAAACCGTGTGTTGTGTTATCATGGAATGAAGCTTTTGAATGCAAAACCGAGAGTAGCGTTTAAAGAATTACTCGCATTAGCAAAAAAAGAATTACCGGTGACATTAACAGATGTAATTTTCTCCATCGCACCAAGAATTAATGCTGCAGGTCGATTAAGGTCTGGCCGTTATGCTGTTGAGTTAATGATTTCGGATAATGCTGAGGAAATCAATATGCTGGCCGAAGAAATCAACAACGATAACATTGAAAGACGACAATTGGACGCTGAAATCACAGCAGAGGCCTTAACAATTTTGGAGAATGATAATCAGACGAAGCATAAAGTAACCAATGTTGTTTTTTCTGAAAACTGGCACAAAGGTGTTGTAGGAATCGTTGCGTCTAGAATCATCGAGAAATATTATAAACCAACCATCGTTTTAACTGAATCGAATGGACTAGTGACAGGTTCGGCAAGATCTATTAAGGATTTTAATGTGTATGACGCAATTGCTGAATGCTCTGATTTGTTGGAACAGTTTGGAGGACATAAATTTGCTGCAGGTCTGACAATGAAACCTGAAAATGTTGAAGCGTTTAAAGAAAAATTTGAAAAGGTTTCATCCATGCTTATTTCAAAAGAAATGCTCGTTGAAGAACAGGATGTTGATATAGAGTTGAGTTTTAATGAAATATTTAAACCAGAAGAAAACAGAATGAAAATCCCTCAGCTTAAACGTATTCTACGTCAGTTTGAGCCACATGGACCTGGCAATATGAAACCTGTATTTATGTCAAGAAATGTATATTCTACAGATGTTCGCGCTCTTAAAGACATTCATTTGAAACTTTCAATGACTCAGCCTGAATATGATGTTGTTGTAGAAGGGATTGGGTTTAATTTAGGGGACAAGTTAGACATGGTTGCTTCTGGGATGCCATTTGATTTAGTGTATACTCTTGAGATAAATAAGTGGAGAGATCGTGAAACTCTTCAGCTCAACATAAAGGATGTAAGAGAAACGATTTAACAAAAAGGGGAGCACAAAACTCCCCCTTATTGATAGATATGTAGTTGTATTTATATGTTATCAAACGCTTGTTTAATGTCTGAAATTAAATCATTATAGTTTTCAACTCCAATTGATAATCGAATCAATTTCTCAGTAATTTGCATCGATTTTTTCTCTTCTGGGTTTACATCTGCGTGAGTCATTGTCTCAGGGTGCTCGGCTAAACTTTCTGTGCCACCAAGTGAAACTGCAAGCTTCATTAATTTTAAGTTATCTAGAAAAGCAAAGGCTTCTTTCTCTCCACCTTTAATATCGAATGAAATCATTGCACCATAAGAAAGGTATTGTTTCTTAATGATTGCTTTTTCAGATTCTGTTCCATGTTTCGCAGTGTTTCCTAAATAGTACACTTTCTCAACCATAGGGTGACTTTCTAAAAATTCTGCAATATGTACAGCATTACTCGCTTGTTGATCTAATCGAACTTTCAGAGTTTCTAAACTTCTCATCAATAACCATCCCGTCCATGGTCCAGCCATGTTTCCTAAGAAAGTCCTTAATCCTTTTACTCGTCCCATAAGCGCAGCTGAACCAAGGCAAGCCCCGGCAATAACATCTGAGTGACCTCCAATATATTTTGTTGCAGAATATAAGACTAAGTCTGCACCGTGCTCCAACGGATGTTGCCAAATTGGTCCCATAAAGGTGTTGTCTACTGAAAAAACAGCTGTTTTCTCTTCTGTGGCGAAGTGAGTTTTGATTGCTGCGCACATTTCAATATCAATCACTGCATTTGTTGGGTTTGCAGGAGTTTCTATATGAATCATCGCTAGTTTATCAGCACGACCACTTGCATTAATTTTCGCGATAATTTCTTCTTTCGTTTCACCTGCCATAAAACCAACAGCTTGAATGTTTAATTTTTTCAAGAAGTGATTGATGAAATGATCCGTTCCACCATAAACAGGCTTACTATATAATAGTAAATCACCTGGTTCCATGAATTCCATCATTGCAGTTGATATGGCCGACATTCCACTTTCGAAAACAGCACAATCTTCTGCACCATCCCAAAGGCAAAGTCTATTTTCTAAAATCTCTAAATCGGGATTGTTCAATCTACTATAGATTAATCCCAATTCTTCATTCTCTTCTTTTTCTCGTAAAC
>JBFHHS010000006.1:0-31917 GCA_041596895.1 Crocinitomicaceae bacterium
TCAATCAATCACTTAATACTTACCGTTCTTCTGTAGAAGAAGACTATTACTCGATTCTTCCTATTGATGCAGTTCCAAATGAAGAGGAAATCATCGGGATGTATCCAGCTATTGATACAGCCATTGCAAAATGTACCAAGGTTATTCAAGATCATAGTATGCCCAGTAATGATCGTCCCGCTAAAAAGAAGGATGAACATAATAGGTGGATAGATGAGAACTGGACAACAGTTGGTCAGGCCTTTTATTATCGCAGAGATTACGAAGGAGCCATGAAGAATTTTAAGTTCATCAAGAAGTTCTTTAAGAATGACCCTTCGATTTATATTGGTGAGCTATGGATGGCTAAAACAAATATCGCTCAAGGGAAATATACTGAGGCTAAGTTTAATTTGGATAAATTAGATAAGGCAATTCTTGATGAAGAAGCACGCGGGAAGGATAAGTCCAAGAAAAGTAAAAAGAAAAAGAAAAAAGAAGATGAAATAGCCAAGTTTCCAAAGAAAATCAAATTTGACTTAGAGAAGACAAAGGCTGATTTAGCTTTGAAAAGAGAGAATAAAGAAGATGCGATAAAACACTTAGAATCTTCATTGGAATTTGCGAAAAAATCTAAGGATAAAACTCGTGTTCATTTTATTTTAGGACAACTTTATGAGGAAGCTGGTGATGACCAAGTTGCTAGTGAACATTACGGTAAAGTGTTAAAGGGAGATGCACCTTATCAGATGAGTTTTAATGCTCGACTGAAAAAAGCATTCCTTGGGAACAGTGAAAAGAAAAGAAAGGATCTAGACAAAATGTTGAAGGATGCAAAGAATGCAGAATTCAAAGATCAGATTTATTATGCTTTGGCCGGAATTGAATTCAAAGAAGGGAATGAACCAAAAGGAATCGAATATTTGCATCAATCGGCTTTTTATTCAACAAAGAACACGCGTCAAAAAGGGATGGCATATGAAAAATTAGCGGACATGAGTTTTGCTAAACGAAACTATGTGAGCGCTCAAAAGTATTATGATTCTTGTGCAACGGTGATAAAAGATGATTATCCAAATGCTGAAGGTATTAAAAATAAAGCAACAAACCTCGCTGATTTAGTAGTGGCGGTTGAAACGTCGCAATATGAGGATAGTGTTCAGAGGATAGCTTCCTTAAATGATAGTGATCGAGAAGAATTCTTGAAGAGTTTGATTAAACAAATTAAGGAAGAAGACGCTAGAAGAAAAGAGAAAGAGGCTGCAAGAATGAGAGAGTTGCAAGCTAACGAGAACCTATTTGTTCAAAATGGGGGTGGCGCAAAATGGTATTGGAATAACGCAAAAACAAGAGCGGAAGGTTTAGATGATTTTAAACGTCTTTGGGGTACGCGTGAAAACGAAGACGATTGGCGTCGTTCCGAGAAAATTGTCATTGGGGATTTCACAGAAATTGAAGTAGAAGATTTTGATACGGATTCATTAGTTATTCCCGAAGATACTTTAACCGTTGAGTACTTGACTTCAAAACTTCCTATGAATGATTCGTTATTGGCAAGATCAAATCGTAGGTTATTGAAGTCGCGATATGATGCTGGTATAATTTATAAAGAACAATTGAACGAAGATGTGTTGGCCATCAATGAATTCGAAGCTGTATTGAATAAAAATGTTGAAAACAAACATAATTTAATGTCGGCCTTTCAATTGTATAAATTGCGTGAAGAAACTGACCCAACAAAAGCTTCTGAACACAAATCATATATCTTAAATAATTATCCGAATAGTGATTATGCTAATTACCTTAGAGATCCGAATTATTTCATAAAAAAGAAAGAGCGAGATGCCTTAGCGGAACAAGAGTATGTCAAAGTGTTGGAGCGTTATAATCGTGGTTTGTATTATCCGGTAATTTCTAAGGCTGACATAGTGATTGCTGATGAAAAAGATAATGTTTTCAGATCGAAGTACATGTTGTTAAAAGCATTATCAATGGGGCAGATCAATGAAAATAAAAATGATTTGTTGCCAACGTTGAATGCCGTAATAGACGAGTATCCTGAAACTTTAGAGGCGGATAAAGCACGAGAAATGATTGATATCATTAAAAATGGGTACTCTAAAAATGAATTGGTGGATTTTGGAAGTAAGTCGCCCTTTAAATATGATGATAGTGAACCGCAAATGGTAATCATCTTTTTAGAACCTGATGAGAATTCGAATTTGGCAAAGTCAAAAATAGTAGATTTTCAAAGGGAGTTTTTTAGTCGAGATAAATTGAAAGTTAGCTCTAAAATTTACAGCCCGTCACAAAGCATTATTTTGGTGAGTGGGTTTGAAACTGAGGCCGATGGAATAGAGTATATCCGAGTTTATAAAAGAACAAGAAAGTATCTGCTAGATTTGCAAAACGCAAAAATTCTCATGATAACTTCAGATAATTTAAAGGTGTTGTTTGAAAAACAAAACCTACCCGAATACGAGACCTTTTACGAAGAATATTACTAGGCTATGAAGAAGAAAGGAAATACATCATTTGAAAGTCCAGATCGATTAAATGTTATTGTTGATGGATCAAAGGTGGTTGGAGATATGATTACTGAATCGAATCTGCGTATCGATGGAGAGGTTCTAGGGAACGTGACTTCTGCTTCAAAAGTGGTAGTTGGTGAAAATGGAAGTATCACAGGTAATCTAATCTGTTCTGATGCAGATATTGAAGGACGTGTTAATGGGATCCTTAAAATTGATGGTCTTTTAACTTTGAGAGCCAAGGCAGTTGTTGATGGTGAAATAACAACTTCAAAATTTGAAGTGATCGAAGGTGCCCAGTTTTCAGGGAATTGTAGAATGAACAACTTTTCTGGAGGTTCTAACATTAAATCAACTGAACCTCAAGAGGATTTAGTTTACTAATGAAGACAAAGAAGAAGCCCAACGGGTTTTCAAAATACGCACGTTTTTCCGCATTGGGAATTCAAATGGGTGTAATTATTGGTTTTTTTTCGTGGTTGGGTGTGTACTTAGATGATAAGTATCAATCAAAAACTGATTGGTGGACAATCGGCTTGTCGTTGTTTGGAGTTACAACAGCATTGTATTTAATCATTCGGGAAGTCATTAAAATAAGTAAGGAGAATGAGTCTAAGTAAATTGTTTATTAAACGTTTTGTACCGCTTGTTGCAGTAATTATCATTGTTCATATTGCATTAGCCTTTTTTGAAGTTTTTGGTGGTAGGTTTCAATCGATTTTAGTGCTTGATATTCTTTTGTTTGTTGTTTTTGGGTTAGGCGCAATTCTTATTGGTCCTGGGCTAGATAAAGATCCAGAAAATTTCGTAAATCGCTTTCTAATCTTAACAACAGTGCAATTGCTTGCGGCAATGTCGATCTTGGCAGCGCTTGCGTATTTAAAAATGTCAGATATGCGAGTTGTTGCGTTACAGTTTATTTCTGTATTTGTAATTCTACTTGCTGTGCAATCTTTCTTTTTAGTTAAAGGTGTTAAAAACCAAACTCCAATCAGCTGAAAAATAACCATTTGTTAAATCTACAATGGTGAATTTTGGCTCAAATGAAAATTTCCTGTGCTTTAATCCAATTTTTCTCAGGTCACTTATAAAAGTTTCTATACCTTTGCGCCAAATTTCAAGCTCTTTAATTAAGATTGGATAATGGCAATTAGAAGTATGATGAAGGCGTTTTTAGCAGTATTGACTGTTTTGTTTGTGAGTTCAGCGGTTTTAGCCTCTGAACATGAGGAATCTCATGGACATGAAGAAAAGAAAGCATTTAATGTGAATGAAATGATTATGCACCACATTAGTGATGCACATGAATGGCATTTATGGGGCGATGCTCACAATGGAACAACTATTTATCTTCCAATCATTTTAGTTGATGGTGGATTGAAAATGTTTTCAGCTTCACATTTGTACCATGGTGAGATGAAAACAGCAACAGATGCTGATGGGAAAGAATATCACTACAATGTAGGAGAAGGTGTAGCCGAAGGGTATGCAATTTTTCACGAAAAGATATATAAGACAGAACATGGGGAGTTGCATTTTGAAGGTGGACATCCACATAATGCTAAGCCATTAGATTTCTCAATTACAAGAAACGTTGCGTCTTTATTCATCACGTTTATTCTTTTGATTTTGATCATGTTCTCTGTAGCTAAGTTCTACAAAAAGAATGGAGCGGTAGCACCTAAGGGAATTGCTAAATTTGTTGAGCCAATTATCGTTTTTGTTAGAGATGATGTTGCAAAAGCGAATATAGGTGAGGCAAAGTATAAGAAATACGTTCCTTATTTATTGACAATTTTCTTCTTTATCTGGATTTCTAATTTAACAGGATTGATTCCATTGTTAGGATCAAATTTAACAGGTAATATTTCAGTTACTTTGTTTTTAGCAGTAGCTACGTTGTTAGTCACTGTGTTCTCAGGAAATAAAAACTATTGGAAACATATTTTTGCAACGCCAGGTGTACCTGTTGCGTTGTTGCCAATTATGATTCCTATTGAGGTTGTTGGGATTTTGACTAAGCCTTTCGCATTGATGGTTCGTTTATTTGCGAACATTACGGCCGGGCATATCATTATCTTAGCTTTAGTTTCTATCATCTTTATTAATCAATCTGCAGGTTGGGGATTCTTATCCGTTCCTATGGCATTGTTTATTTCGGTGTTAGAGTTGTTGGTGGCTTTCTTACAAGCGTATCTATTTGCAATGCTTTCAGCGTTGTTTATCGGTGCAGCAGTGGAAGAAGCTCATCATTAATTAATTAGTAACTTTTAAAAATAAATAGTTATGGTAGGTAGTATAGCTGCTATTGGAGCTGGTCTTGCGGTATTAGGTGCAGGATTAGGTATTGGTAAGATTGGTGGTTCAGCAATGGATGCAATCGCACGTCAACCTGAAGCTTCTGGAAAAATTCAAACAGCAATGATTATTGCAGCCGCTCTTATTGAGGGTGTTGCTTTATTCGGGGTAGTAGTTGGTCTTTTGGGACTTAACCCAGCTGCATAAGAATTGTGGAACTTGTCGCAACGGTTGGTTGCGACAAGTTTTATTGAAAGTTAAAACAGAAATTAACACAAACAAAAAATAAAAATGGAATTAGTTACTCCGGACTTAGGTCTTTTATTTTGGACAGGGATTGTATTTTGCATTCTTTTGTTTCTTCTAGTAAAGTTCGCTTGGAAACCAATCTTAGGTGCAGTTAATGCACGTGAAGAGAAGATTTCTGATGCTCTTGAATTAGCCGTTAAGACTAAAGAAGAAATGAAAACGCTTCAGGCGGCAAATGAAAACTTGTTGAAAGAAGCACGTGCTGAAAGAGACTCAATGATTAAGGATGCAAAAGAAGTTGCTTCTAAAATGATTGATGATGCAAAAGGTACAGCAAAAGTTGAAGCTGACAAATTAGTTGCAGCTGCAAGAGAGTCTATTAATGCTGAGAAAGGTGCTGCAGTAGCAGAACTTAAAACTCAAATGGCAGCATTCTCTATTGAGATTGCTGAGAAAGTTGTTCGTGGAGAATTATCTTCATCGGATAAACAAAAAGCATTAGCTGATAAGCTTGTTGAGGATATTAACTTGAATTAATAAATTCAAAGATGAGAAGTACGAAAGTAGCATCAAGATACGCTAAGTCTTTATTAGAGATCGCAATTGAACAAAATAAAGTTGATTCGATTCTTGGTGATATGAATTTTATACTTGAAGCTAACAAACAGACGAGAGATTTTGAAAACTTAATCTCAAGCCCTATTGTTAGCACTGAAAAGAAGATTGAAATTTTTCAATTAATTTTTGAGCAGTTCGAAGATGTTACAATGTCTTTCGTGAAGTTAATCACGAATAATAGACGTGAATCTCATCTGCTTGCTATTGCTCAATCATTCAGTGATCAAGTAAAGGAATTTAAAGGTATTGTACCGATAACAATTACTTCAGCAACTGCTCTTGACAATTCAACAAGAGATAAAATTGTTGCTAAAGTGCAAGAGTCAGTTAAAGGACAATTAGAGATAGAAGAAAAGATAGATGAATCTTTAATAGGAGGATTCGTGGTAAGAATGGGAGATATGCAAATTGATGCTTCTGTTTCGAGCCAGTTTAATAATTTAAAACAACGTTTAGCACGTTAATTTGGCGTAGCCAAGTAAACACTTCACAAGATGGCAGATGTAAAACCAGCAGAAGTTTCTGCAATATTAAGAGAGCAACTTTCAGGATTCCGTACGGAAGCTGAATTACAAGAAGTTGGTACCGTACTAACAATTGGTGATGGTATTGCTCGTATTTACGGATTGAAAGGAGTTCAATACGGAGAGTTAATTGAGTTTGATAGTGGACTTCAAGGGATCGCTTTGAACTTAGAAGAAGACAATGTAGGTGCCGTTCTTTTAGGACGTTCAACTGAGGTAAAAGAAGGAGACAATGTAAAGCGTCTTGGTCGTATTGCTTCGATTAAAGTTGGAGAAGAAATGGTAGGACGTGTTGTTGACACGTTGGGTAACCCAATCGATGGTAAAGGACCAATCGGTGGTGAGTTATTTGAAATGCCAATCGAACGTAAAGCGCCAGGTGTAATTTACCGTCAACCGGTAACTGAACCTCTTCAAACTGGAATTAAAGCAGTTGATGCCATGATTCCAATTGGACGTGGACAACGTGAGTTAATTATTGGTGACCGTCAAACTGGTAAAACTACAGTGGCGATTGATACAATCATTAACCAAAAAGAATTTTATGATAGAGGTGAGCCTGTTTACTGTATTTATGTTGCAGTAGGTCAAAAAGGTTCAACAGTAGCAGGTATCGTTAAGAAATTAGAAGATGCAGGTGCTATGGCATATACAGTGGTTGTTGCATCCAATGCAGCTGATCCTGCTCCAATGCAGTT
This sequence comes from Crocinitomicaceae bacterium, assembly GCA_041596895.1. Taxonomy (GTDB): domain Bacteria; phylum Bacteroidota; class Bacteroidia; order Flavobacteriales_D; family Crocinitomicaceae; genus UBA4466. Next base: position 6,898 of record JBFHHS010000006.1, read on the forward strand.
TTACGCTCCAATGACGGGTGCTGCAATTGGTGAGTACTTTAGAGATACTGGTCGTCCAGGTCTTATCGTATTTGATGATTTATCGAAGCAAGCTGTTGCATACCGTGAGGTATCTTTGTTACTTCGTCGTCCTCCAGGACGTGAGGCATACCCAGGTGATGTATTCTACCTTCACTCAAGATTATTAGAGCGTGCTGCAAAAGTTATTAATGATGACGCAATTGCTGCTCAAATGAACGATTTACCTGAATCATTAAAAGGTAAAGTGAAAGGAGGAGGTTCTTTAACAGCACTTCCAATTATTGAAACTCAAGCGGGTGACGTTTCTGCTTATATCCCAACAAACGTAATTTCGATTACAGATGGTCAGATATTCTTAGAGGGTGATTTGTTTAACGCAGGTATTCGTCCAGCAATTAATGTAGGTATCTCTGTATCTCGTGTTGGTGGATCTGCTCAAATTAAATCAATGAAGAAAGTTGCCGGTACATTGAAGCTTGATCAAGCACAATACCGTGAGCTAGAAGCATTCGCTAAGTTTGGATCTGATTTAGATGCTGCAACGAAATCTGTACTTGATAAAGGTGCACGAAACGTTGAGATCTTGAAACAAAAAGAAGGTGATCCTTACCCAGTAGAAAGACAAATTGCAATTATTTACGTTGGAACTAAAGGTTTAATCCAAAATGTTCCTGTAGAGAAAGTAAAAGAATTCGAAGCTGAATACTTAGATTATTTAGATGCTAAACATGCTGATGTAATGGCATCGTTAAAATCAGGAAAGTACACAGACGAAGCAACTGACGTTTTGGCTAAAGTAGCTAAGGAGTTAGCAGCAAAATATTAATAGTTAGGAATTATGAGTGATGAGCAATGTTCATCACTCTTAACTATCTTTTTTAATTAAAAGAGAATGGCAAATTTAAAGGAAATACGAAATAGGATTACTTCTGTAAGTTCAACGATGCAGATCACTTCAGCTATGAAGATGGTTTCTGCTGCTAAGTTGAAAAGAGCGCAGGATGCTATTACTCAAATGAAACCTTACGCTGAAAAGCTTCAAGAGATTTTGGGTAATTTAAGTGCTACGCTTGATCTTTCAGAAAATGCCTTTTCGGAAGTTCGTGAAACAAAAAATGTACTTATTGTTGGTATTACTTCAAACAGAGGTTTGTGTGGTGGTTTCAATAATAACGTAATCAAAAGAGTTAATCAATTGGTTAATGAAGAGTACAAGGATGCTAATCCAAAAGTTCTTTGTTTAGGAAAGAAGATCAAAGATTTATATAAGAAAACGGACAACTATTTTATCAATGAGACAATTGCTCCTGTTGAAGATATTTTCGCCGATCTTACTTTTGAAAATAGCGCTGTTATCGCTGAAAATTTAATGAGTCTTTTCGTAGATAAAAAGTTTGATAAGGTTGTTGTTGTTTACAACAGTTTCATCAATGCTGCGAGCCAGGTAGTTAAAGCGGAACAATTACTTCCAATTATTCCTAGTGTTGTGGAAGATGCTCAAGGGGCAGGAGATTATATCTTCGAACCAGGTAAATCAGAAATTGTTGAAGACCTTATTCCTAAATCATTGAAAGTTCAATTGTTTAAAGGATTGCTAGACTCACATGCATCTGAACATGGGGCACGTATGACAGCAATGCACAAGGCAACGGATAATGCTGATGAGTTAAGAAGAAGCTTAACGCTATCTTATAACAAAGCTCGTCAAGCAGCAATTACAAATGAAATTTTAGAAATCGTTGGTGGTGCGGAAGCATTGAACGGTTAATAGAAATGTAGATTTTTGAAGAAGCCTTCCAATTCGGAAGGCTTTTTTGCGTTAAGAGTATTAACTTTAGGTTTATGAAATATCTTTTAAGTCTCATTTTTTTAGTTGGTTTGGGCGTTTCTGCACAGGAAAGAGCAAAGATCAAGGACAATATTGCTTACCGTAAACTACAAAAGGATGTTGCGGAAGAAAGTATTGTCAATTTAAAAGAAGGAACGCTTCTTGTCCGTTTAAATATGCGACAAAAAGAAATTGCGTATTACGAGAAGTACGGAAATACAAAAGGAGCTGATAAAACAAGAAAAAGGCAATTAAAACAAAACATGCAGATAACAAAAGGGTTTTCAGAACACTTCAATTTCTGTAATGTATTGTACTTTGCTATGGAAGACTCAAGGTTTTTACTTGAAGGAAAAATCGATTCAGTGAAATTTTATAATTCGAGTTTATCTGTCGTAGATTCCTTGAACTTAAGTCCGGAGAATTACTTTATTGGTGAGTTTGGTGTGGTTGAATCTGATACGGTTTTTTATTACAAAGGAACAACCCCTGATCCTGGAAGTGTAAATAATCCGGAAGGCGTTAGCTATTATGGTGACCAAAAAAATAGTTTGCCTGCATTGATTATTCGAAATAAAGACTTTTACCAACTAAAGGATCCGTTTCCGTATTATGCGGGGTATAACCCAGGTGGAAATGTCAACAAACGTTACGCAAATGCAATTCGTAAGTTAAATCTTAGGTTGGAGAATTATTATCGCAAGATTCAGCAAGCCGAAGGTCAATAAGAAGAACACAATTAGGAGAAGAACCAGTAATCTGCCCCCTTTACTTTGTTGTTTTCTTTAAGGTAGTTCTCGATCTCTATTTGATCCTTTGGAGATGCTACGGAAATTATAATTTGTGGTTTTGTTAAAGTGGCAATTGATTTGAATGGTTGCATACGAATGCCGTAAATGTCTTTTCCAATTTTACGCTCATTATCACAAACCCAATAAATCTCATTTTTCGATTCTTGAAATAACTTGACCAGGTCTTTTCCATTTTTACCTGCTCCCCAAATTACAAGCGGTCGAGAATAATCGCGTTCAACTGAAATAAAGTAATTGACTTTAAGTTCAAAGAAACGATTGTCTTTATAACAATCCCAATTTCGTGAGATGCGATCTGGACGGTCTCTCCATAAGTGTAAAATCGTATCTAATCCAACGATATTTAATTTATGCGCATAAAAGCGAAAACAAAGATCATAATCTTCTGGAAAAATATCAGGATTAAATCCGCCTACCAATTCAAAATCTTCACGATAAACCAACCAACAATTTGATGGAATGACACATTCACGATAAATCTCCGAGTTATGTGAGTTTAATCGAGCGACTTCGCATAGCCAATTATCGTATCGTTTGAATCCATCACCAACTGTACCATCATCCGTGAAATATGAAGTTCCTCCTGTGATTACAGATCCTGTTCCGTAGTCAATGAGTGCCGCTAACATCGTTTCAAGCTTGTACATAGGCATTTTGTCGTCGGAGTCCATCCGATGAATACAATTTCCTTTAGTATGCTTATACCCAACCCTTAGAGCTTTCAACAAATTAGCTTCATTGAGATGAAAAACACGTATCCTTGAATCGGATTTTTCGTATTCCCTTAGAATTGACAATGAATCATCTGTAGAGCCATTGTTAACCGCGATGAGTTCCCAATTCATATAAGATTGAGTAATGATTGTTTCAATACATTCACGTAAGTATTTACCCGTATTGTTTACAGGCATGACAATCGATATAAGTGGGGTAGATGTTAGCATAAAAAAAGCCTCTTCCATTGGTGAACAATCGGAAGAGGCTTGAAAGGTATTAATTGTTTTTAAGACAACCCTGAAATTTTACCGTCATTATCGATAAACATTCCTTCAGAAGCTGGAACGGCTGGTAGTCCTGGCATACGCATCATTTTCCCTAAAATAGGAATAACAAATCCTGCCCCCGCAGCGAATTCAAATTCACGCACCGTGATTCTGAAGTTTGTTGGTCGACCTAATAAATTATCGTTATCTGAAAAAGATTTCTGGGTTTTTGCCATGCAAATAGGAAGGTGATTTAATCCAAGTTGATCAATTTTATTTAAATCAGTCAATGCTTGTTTCGAATAATCAACTCCGTCAGCGCCATAAATATCACGTGCAATAGTTTCAATCTTATCTTTTATCGAAATGTTCCAATCGTACAAAGGCGTGAATTTGTTTTTTCCTGATTCAATTTCAGTAACTACCGCTTGCGCTAAATCTTTCATTCCATCTCCACCATTCGCCCAACCTTTAGCAACAATAGCTTTAACGCCGATTGCTGCACATTTAGATTGAATTAATTCTACTTCTTCGTTGGTGTCAGTTGGAAACGCATTGATCGCTACAACTGGAGTCAAATTAAATTTCTTCACATTTTCTAAGTGCTTTTCTAAATTCGCAAAACCTGCAGCAACACGTTCAACACTCGGTGTATTGTATTCTTCTTTCATTGCACCTCCGTGGTGTCTAAGAGCTCTAATTGTAGCAACAACAACTACAGCTTCCGGCATCAATCCTCCAGAAACACATTTGATATCTAAAAATTTCTCAGCACCTAAATCGGCTCCAAATCCTGCCTCCGTTACTACGTAATCAGATAAAGACAGTCCCATTTTAGTGGCTAAAATTGTGTTTGTTCCTTGAGCAATGTTGGCAAACGGTCCTCCATGAATAATAGCTGGGTTACCTTCCATTGTTTGAACAAGATTTGGTTTAACAGCATCTTTCAATAAAATTGCCATAGCGTTCTCAGCTTTTAAATCACGCGCATAAATTGGTTTTTTATCGAAAGTTAATCCAATGTATATTCTTCCTATACGTGATTTTAAATCTTCGAAATTTTCAGCCATACATAGAATAGCCATGACCTCCGAAGCCGGAGTGATGTTGAATCCATCTTGTCGTGGAATCCCATTAGCTGTTCCTCCAAGTCCAATAGTTATATCTCTAAGTGATCGGTCATTCATGTCCATTACACGTTTCCATGCAATTGTTCTCGGGTCAATTCCCAAGTTATTTACTTTTGATTGTATGTTATTATCAATTAAAGCAGATAGTAAGTTGTTGGCTTTTTCAATCGCCGAGAAGTCCCCTGTACAGTGTAAGTTGATATCTTCCATCGGTACAACTTGAGAATATCCACCACCAGCGGCCCCTCCTTTAATGCCGAAAACTGGACCTAATGAAGGTTCACGTAAAACAACAGTTGTTTTCTTTCCGATTTTGTTCATTCCTTCGGTAAGACCTATAGAAGTTGTTGTTTTTCCTTCACCAGCAGGTGTCGGAGTCATGGCAGTAACTAAAATCAAATGATTTTGTTTGATGTTAGATTCATTTATTAATTTCAATGGAAGTTTCGCTTTGTACTTACCATACAATTCAAGATCGTCCTCATCGATAGCTAATTTTTCTGCCACATGTTTAATGTGTTGCATTTTTGCTGCTTGAGCAATTTCAATATCAGATAACACTTTTTTATTCATTCTTGCAAGTTTATTGGCTTTGTAATCTCAACAATTCTCCTGTGCTGAGCAGGTATAAATATAATAGAAATATCATGGAATCCATTGATTGAAACCGATGTTTCACTTCTCTTTTGGTGGATGTTCTTATTAGAATTGAACATGTGCTAGTCTGAATTCACAAAGTACCATTCAAAACTCTTTTTAAGTCTTGATGTGCATAACATTGAATTCATTATTTTCACGTCATGGCAGCGAATGTAGATAAACTAAATAAACGCGGGGTAAAGTCCAGCTATGTCTCAACAATTATTGGGATATCCTTGGTTTTATTCATGATTGGTATTGTACTGGGTGGGGTGTTTGGTTTGGAGAACATTCAACGTCAGGCAAAAGAAAACTTACAAGGCGACCTATTCTTTAAGCCAGAAATGAATCCTGCCGATATTAAACAGGTAGAACAAGAACTTAAAACATGGGAACAGTTTAACGAGGTGTTTTATGTTTCACCTGAACGGACTATTGAAGAGTTTACAGGACAGGATCAAAACGCCGATAATATTTTAGAAATTTTTGAAGGCGATAATCCATTGCCTCCTACCGTTGGATTCAAACCTAAAGAGGTGCATGCTACAATAGAAGGGATGGAGCAAATTAAAGCTGATTTGCTTGCTGCATATGGAGATCGAATTGATGAAGTTAGCTATGACGAGGCGAGTGTGAAATCTGTTAATCTTGGGTTTAAACAATTCGTTTATTTATTTGGAGCAGTGGCGTTATTGTTAATTATTGTTGCTGTAGCGATGATTAATAACACCATTCGATTGGCTTTATATTCAAAACGGTTTTCAATCAAAACAATGCAACTTGTTGGTGCAACATCAAAATACATACGTCGTCCTTTTTTACTACAGGCCATTGGAATTGGTATCGTGAGTGGTTTAATTGCCATGGCTTTATTGTTTGGATTGTTCTATGCGTTGAATAATTTAGTCGACTCTATGGAGATTACATACTCGATAAATACTTTCTTATTGCTACTGGGTTCGCTCTTAATTATCGGGATGGTAATTACTTATATTTCAACTTGGTTCGCTCTTAACAAATATTTGAGAATGAAATTGGATGATTTGTATTAAATTTGGGACCAGAGTTCAAACAATTCAAATTTTAGCGAAATGAGTACAACAGAAAATAATTCAAATAAAGAGTCGGTTTCATTAAAGGAATTTAATAAGACTGCTCCATTTTCATTTAGCGCAAAGAACTATAAATTGTTGCTCATTGGATTAGGGATTAACATCCTAGGTTTTATATTGATGATTGGTGGTGCTGCTGAAGACCCAAATGAGTTTGATGCAAGCGAACTTTTTAGTCACACGCGTATCACAATTGCACCAATGCTAATTGTAGCTGGTTACGTCGTAATTGCTTATGCGATTATGAAAAAACCGAAGCACGATTCAAAATAGATTTTAATGAGTTTTCTTGAAGCAATTATCCTTGGGATAATACAAGGTCTTACTGAATTTTTGCCAGTGAGTAGTAGTGGACATTTGGAGCTAGTGAAAGCAATCCAAGGTCAAGATCTTTCTGGTGAAACAAGTATGATGATGACGGTTGTGTTGCATTTTGCAACGGCCCTCAGTACTGTTGTTGTCTTTCGAAAGGATATTTTGGAGATAGTTCAAGGGCTCTTTCAATTTAAAATGAATGACGAATTTAAGTTTTCAATGAAAATTTTATTGTCAATGATACCTGCAGCAATAGTTGGGGTGATGTTTGACGATATTCTGGAGTCTTTCTTTAATGGTCAGGTTTTATTGGTTGGATGTATGTTAATCTTGACTGGTTTACTGTTATTTCTGGCCGATAGAGCAAAGAATACGGAAAAGAAAGTAAGTTTCTCGAATGCAATTGTAATAGGTGTTGCACAGGCTATCGCAATACTACCTGGGATTTCCAGGTCCGGAGCTACGATTGGAACTTCTGTTTTATTAGGAGTTGATCGCGCCAAAGCTGCCAGGTTTTCTTTCTTAATGGTAGTTCCATTGATTTTTGGTAAGATAGCCAAAGACATGACTAGCGAAGAGTTTCGAGGAATGATTTCTGGTAATGTTGACATGGGAATCTCATTCGGATCGATTTCAGTTGGATTCATTGCTGCATTCGTAACAGGAATTGTTGCCTGCACTTGGATGATTGCTATTGTAAAGCGTAGCAAATTAACTTATTTCTCATATTACTGTTTCATCGTTGGTCTTGTTGCCATTGGTTGGGCAATCTTTAATTAATTATGATCACAGAGTTTGCCGCAGGAAGTACAATTTTAGTAGATAAACCACTTGAGTGGACATCGTTTGATGTGGTAAATAAATTACGTTGGCATTTGAGAAAAAAGTTGGGGGTAAAAAAACTAAAAGTTGGGCATGCAGGCACTTTAGATCCATTAGCGACAGGTTTACTAGTAATTTGTATTGGAAAGCATACGAAGCAAATCAATGATTTGATGATTGGTGATAAGACCTATACTGGAAAGTTTCTTCTGGGTAAAACAACACCGTCGTACGATTTAGAATCTGAGTATAATGAAGAGTTTCCAATAGATCACATTACAGATAAGATGTTTGAAGAGGTGCGTCAATCTTTTATTGGAGCACAAGATCAAATTCCACCGATCTTTTCTGCAAAACAGGTAAATGGAAAAAGAGCATACGATTTAGCCCGTGCAGGTGAGGAGGTTGAATTAAAATCCAATCGAATTACGATTAATGATTTCAAAATTGACACTTCAAATCTGCCTGAGGTGAGTTTTGAAGTGACATGCAGTAAAGGAACTTATATCAGATCAATTGCACACGATTTTGGGGTGAAATTGAAGTCTGGCGCAACTTTAATTGAATTAAGACGTACAAAATCAGGTGCGCAAAACATAGAAGAAAGCAAGAGTGTAGAAGAATGGATTGATTTTATTGAGAACTCTCCACTCTAAAATGTTAATTTTTGTACCTTTGCGTCCCTGAAAAACGGGAATAACATAAACAGGATTGTTGTTATGAATAAAATGAAATTATCGCAGTTTAACTTTGACCTACCGGAAGAGTTAATTGCAGAGTACCCAAGCGAGAATCGTGACGAAGCACGCTTAATGGTAATCCACAAGGATACTGGAGAGATTGAACACAAAATGTTTAAAGACGTTATTGATTACGTTGATGAAGGTGATGTGATGATCATGAATAATACGAAAGTGTTTCCTGCACGAATGTATGGTAACAAAGAAAAGACAGGAGCCAAGATTGAGGTTTTCTTATTAAGAGAGCTGAATCGTGAAAGTCTTTTGTGGGATGTTTTAGTTGATCCAGCACGTAAAATTAGAATTGGTAATAAGCTTTACTTTGGTGAAGATGAGTCGTTGGTCGCTGAGGTGATTGATAATACTACATCTAGAGGTAGAACTTTACGTTTCCTTTTTGATGGACCATATGAGGATTTTAAGAAAGCTATTACGGATTTAGGTGAAACACCACTTCCAAAATACATTAAACGTGATGTTGAACCTTCTGATGAGGATCGATACCAAACGATTTATGCTAAAGAAGAAGGTGCTGTAGCAGCTCCAACTGCAGGGTTACACTTTTCAAGACAATTGATGAAGCGTTTAGAGCTTAAAGGTGTCGATTTTGCTGAAGTTACTTTACATATTGGATTAGGAACGTTCCGTCCAGTTGAAGTAGAAGATTTGACTAAACACAAAATGGATTCTGAGCAGATTTCAATCAAACAGCCTTGCGTTGATATGGTGAATAATGCCAAGAAGAATAAAAAGAAAATTATTGCGGTTGGAAGTACTTCAATGAGAGCAATTGAGACTTCTGTATCTACAGATGGATTACTTAAGCCATACGAAGGTTGGACGAATAAGTTTATTTTCCCTCCTTACGATTTTAGTATTGCTGATGTGTTGATTACGAATTTTCACACACCTCTATCAACGTTGTTAATGATGATTTCTGCATTCGGCGGGCATGAGTTGATGATGAGTGCGTACGAAGAAGCAGTGAAAGAAAAATATAAGTTCTACTCTTATGGTGATGCAATGATGATCATCTAAGTTTGAAGCAACTTTTAAAGAATAAAAAAGGATGTTGAATTAATTCAACATCCTTTTTTGTTAGTAGTGGTTTTGGTTGCCAATTGGATAAACATCGTTAATTCAATGTTTAATCAATTATTCTAATCGACAAAGAAAGCATATTTATCGATAAAATCAAATAGTAAAGAACCTCTTATTCATATTAATTCTACGTATTTCGTGCCTTTAACGCGCAAATAATAACTATTTTTGGAACGCAAAATTTCTTTCATGGATAGTGCTTCACCAAAATCAGGATTTAAAGGGAAACTTAAGACTTATATGGTCTTTACAAAGTTCAGGCTTTCGGCTTTGGTTATTGTATCAGCACTTTCCGGTTATTTGTTTGTTGGCGGAAGTGATTTACTTGAGTTAACCTACCTTTTAATTGGTGGGTTGTTGGTTACTGCAGCATCAAATGGATCTAATCAGATTTGGGAGCGAGATTTAGACATCCTAATGAAACGGACTGAAAAACGGCCGCTTCCTCAAGGGAATATGTCACTTACCGAGGCTTATGTCGTTGTGGCAATTACATTAATTGTAGGTACAGTTTTATTATACCTCATAAATCTCCCATCAGCATTACTAGGATTATTAGCTTACGTGCTTTATGTTTTTGTTTATACTCCGATGAAGCGTGTTTCCCCATGGGCCGTGTTTGTAGGGGCTATACCTGGTGCCATTCCTCCGATGCTTGGAGCGATCGCTTATACAGGTGAGTTTGGTTTTATTCCAGGGATCTTATTTTTTGTGCAATTTGTTTGGCAATTTCCACATTTCTGGGCTATTGCATGGGTTGCTTTTGATGATTATAAAGCAGGAGGGTTCTCATTGCTTCCATCTAAACATGGTAAATCGAAAAATTCTGCATATCAGATTGTTGTTTGGTCTGTTGCTTTGATTCCATTTAGTTTATTGCCATGGGTACTCGGAATTGCTGGTGTTTGGTCAATGATTATAGCAACATTATTAGGTGTAGGTTTCTTTTATTATGCATATCGATTATTGTTAACCTGTGATGATAAAGATGCGCGTAAATTGATGTTCGCTTCATTCATTTACCTACCTATTATTCAGTTTGTATATGTCTTCGATCGAAACTTAGATGTTATCGAATCGTTGTTGAAATAATTAAAAGTTAAAAGTCATGAAACAAGATTTTTCAAAAGACGGAAACAAAGAACAAATGGATAAGGCTAGAAAGAATCTAGTGTATGTTTCAATGTTCAGTATTATCATGTTATTTGCTGGGTTAACTTCGGCATATATCGTTTCGATGGGTGATTCGTTTTGGTTAAAATTCACTTTGCCAAGCGCATTTTGGGTAAGTACAGCTATTATTGCAATTAGTAGTGTGTGTATTCAGGCAGCTGTCATTTTTGCGAAAAAAGGAAATTTGTCAGCAATGAAGGCTGCAATTTCAATTACATTGGTGCTAGGCTTGGCATTTGTATATTTCCAATTCAAAGGATATGGTCAGTTAGTTGACAATGGCGTTCATGCTGTTGGAAATCATATCATCGTAACAGATGGGAAGTACGGTGATTATTTTGAAGTGAAATATAAGGGCGACTTTATTGAAATAAACGGAAATGATTTTCTCTTGAAGGGGCAGAAAATGACTGATGCAGAATTGAAAGCATACCAAAATTTTATGTCACAATTCCTAGAGGTTGATGAGAAAAAACCATTCAATGTTAAGCAGTACGGAGATGATTTTGAACTCTACTTTTTAAATACACCGCTAAAACTTGTGAATGGAGTGTTGACATCCGAAGAAGATGGTGAGTTAAAGTTTCTTGATCGAGTAAGACTTAAAGATTTGGCTGTTAATGTGCGCGATCAGAGGGGTGATTTTTTCGTAAAAGGTACGCTCGGGAAAGATTTTCATGTTTACTATAAAGGAAAAGAATTACAATACAAGAATAGAGAATTACAAATGAACGGTAAAAAACTTACTAATTATTTGCAAATTAAATCAATGGAAGCTGCGGATACGGCTTCGTCTTACTTGTATTTGATTACCTTTCTTCATTTACTACATATTATTGTAACGTTGTTTTATATTTTAAAACTTGTAATTCACTCATTTTCAGGTAAAATCAACGGTAATGAAAACCTAACATTGCAAATGGGAGCCATCTTCTGGCACTTTTTGGGATTATTATGGCTCTATTTATTACTTTTTTTACTTTTTATTCATTAAACTTGCACATAAAATTTATTAAGCATGGCAGGACACGCTTCTAAACAAATTGACTCTAAAACGCTATGGGGAGGTAAGATTTCTCCATTTAGCACGAGCTACGGAAAACTAATGATGTGGTTCTTTCTGGTATCTGATGCCTTAACTTTTGGTGGTTTACTTGTAGCTTATGGCTTCACAAGACACAACTACGGAGGGTCTTGGCCAATTGGAGAGGAAACGTTTAATTCATTACCTTTCTTAGGTCATGGTTATCCACTTATTTATGTAGCCTTAATGACATTTTTACTTATTGTTTCTTCGGTAACAATGGTTTTAGCGGTAGAGGCTGGACATAGAATGGATAAAAAAGGTGTGATCAAATGGATGGTTGCTACAATTATTGGTGGTTTCTTTTTCTTAGGTTCTCAAGCATGGGAGTGGTCTCACTTTATTCACGGTTCTGAATTCGGTAAAGTGGAATTGGCTGATGGTTCTTTGGCAGTTGTAAAAGGGCATTTTGGTGAAATTGAAAACTTTACTGTAACTAAAGCAGGTCATCATCATAAGGTGGATGAAACTATTACTGAAGATGTCATGCATATGTATCAACACGCTGTTGCAGAAGGTCATGTTCATAATAATGTGATTACTTTGCACGATGGTTCGGAAGCAAGAATTGCTAAAAAGGACAATTCAGAAATGAAATTGTTAGTTAAAGAATCAGGAGGTACATATGACAAAGGTACTGTAATTGAAGGTGCTGAGGCAATTAAAATGTATGAAGATGTTGTAAACTCTGGCGATGCACATAGAATTACTTATGGTGCGAACCTTCAAGAGAATGAGTATGGACCTAAGCAATATGGACAATTTTTCTTCTTTATTACTGGTTTCCACGGGTTCCACGTATTTTCAGGAGTTTTAATTAACATCTTAATCCTAATGGGGGTTGTTAGAGGTGTTTATCATAAAAGAGGACATTACGAGATGGTTGAGAAAACTGGACTTTACTGGCACTTTGTCGATTTAGTTTGGGTATTCGTGTTTACATTCTTCTACTTAGTATAATTACAAAAAAAATTAAATTCTCGGTTATGGAAAGAGATGATATAATAGAATATTCGTTAGACGGACACCACAGTGAAGAAGCTGGTGTTAAAATCCGTAAAAAGATTTGGTTCGTAACGGCACTTTTAACGGCAATTACTGCTGTGGAAGTTATTTTAGGTATGTTAATCAAACAAGATTCAGGAGCTTGGCCATTTGTTAAGTGGGGATTCATTGTTCTTACAATCGTTAAAGCAGCATACATTGTTTTAGTATTCATGCACTTAGGTGAAGAAAGAAAAGGCCTTAAGTATGTAATTTTAATACCTTATTTCATTTTTATGTTGTACTTGATTTTCATCTTACTTTGGGAGGGTACTTCAGTTGGTGAAACATTGGCTACATACGCAAGTTAATACTGTTTACACATGGCTGTAAAAAATACTGCCGGACGAACAAAGAGAATTTTAGCGATTCTTCTTCTGTTTGGTCCGGCTTTTATTTTGATATTTATTTCAACAAGAAGTTGTAATCATAAATTTAAAGAGTTAAGCGACTTTGGAGTAGCCGACAATTATTCCTTTGTAGATGCTCAAGGTGTAAAGCACACTGCCGATGAGTTCAAAGAATACTCGGTTCTTATAAATGTTCTTCAACCTACATGCCCCGAGAATTGCTCTGTCTCTTTTTGGCACCTGAATCATTTGATTTATCAGAAAATGCGTGATAACGCAAGAAAAGGAGGTTCATTACGTATTATTACTTTTGTTACTGATGGAGAAGGGAACCCGATGAAAGATTTGTCTGCAGTAAGTGATATGCTTCATGATCAGGTGGAAGGGTATGACCCAAATATTTGGTTGGTGGCTTCTGGTGATCCGAAAAAACTTTACGATTTTGAACATAATGAAGAGCGATTACTTCAAGAAGGAGAAGAATATTACGGAGGTGAGGCCTTTCAGGAATTAATGCTATTATTAGATAAGAACAATCATTTAAGAATGGTTCTTTCTGGAAAATCTGAAGGTATGATTCGACGTATGAGAGAACATGTCGCTTTATTGAAAAAACAATACGATAAAGAAAATGCAGAAAATCTTAAAAAGAAGTAGTATCCTGGTTTTTATCGGGTTTCTTTTGTTTTCTTGTACAGAAGAAAAGGGGAGAGCATTACCAATTCTTGGTGAGCGTGATGTAGAATATTCAATGGTTGATGGCAAAGAAGTAGCTGACACAATTTACCATAGAGTTCCGGAATTTAAATATTTGAATCAAGATTCGATTATGATTACCTCAGAATCAATGAAAGGGAAGGTTTGGGTAGCTGATTTCTTCTTCTCGTATTGTCCTACAATTTGTCCGCCAATGACGGCTCAAATGACTCGGTTAAATATGGAGACGCAGGATTTGAAAGATCATGTTCAGTTTTTAAGTTTTTCAATTGACCCAGATAGAGATACGCCAACACGACTAAGAGAGTACAGAAAGCTGTATGATATAGAAACTTCAAACTGGTATTTTTTTACTGGAGATGAAGAAGCAACTCATTTATTGGCAAAAAGCTTTTTTAATGGAGCTGAACGTGATGAAGATGCCGATGGTGGTTTTGGACACACAGACTATTTCGCAATTGTTGATACAGAAGGTTTTGTGAGAGGGATTTATCAAGGAACAAATCCTGAACAAGTTGATTTATTGCAAACAGATTTAAGAAATTTATTAGAAATAGAATATGGAATTGTTGGATCAAAATAAGGTGAAAAAAGCTAAAACATTAATCTATACGCTCTCAATTGCTATCCCAGTTGTTGTAGCAATCCTTTTTGGTGTAAAAATAGAAGGTGTTAACTTGTCTTTTCTTCCTCCTGTTTATGCAACAATTAATGGTTTAACTGCTGTACTTTTGGTCCTGGCACTTGTTGCTATTAAAAAGAAGAACATGAATTTACATCGTGGTATTATACGCGTTTGTTTAATGCTCTCATTGGTGTTTTTAGCATTATACGTAGCGTATCATATGACTTCTGATTCAACTGTGTATGGGGGCGATTTGAGAAGCTTATATCTCGTGATTTTAATTTCTCACATTATCTTAAGTGTAGTCATTGTTCCATTGGTGTTGTTTACTTACCTTTTTGCATGGCAAGGAAACTTTGAGAAGCATAAAAAATGGACACGTATTACTTGGCCAATTTGGCTGTATGTTGCTATAAGTGGAGTTGTAGTTTACCTGATGATTTCACCTTTCTATTTGAACTGATTGAAGTCGAAGGTTGTAAATGACAATGGATTCACGATTCCGTCTAAACCATTCCGTCCAGATCTTCCGGAAATTCCAGTTCTTCCCATCTTTCCAGGTGTTTGACCTGTCACAGGTGTTCCTGGTTTTCCAGCTTTGCCACCTTTACCAGTATTCCCACGATTACCACCGTCAGTAAAGTACATCAGTTTCGTTTCTATCTGCGAATTATTTGGATGAATCGTAATGTGAACAGTTCCACCATTTCCACCGTTTCCTGAATTTCCGCCATGACCGCCATCACCACCGTTTCCTGGTCGTGTATATTTTCCGTTACTAAGGGCGCCGTCACGACCATTTCCGCCATCTCCTCCGTCGCCACCATTTCCACCGTTTCCTCCTTGCAGATTAAAATTAATTTTTCCTTCTCCTAGAGTTTTATACCTCCAGATTTCATTTGTTCGCTGATTTCTAACATAGACATAGGTCAAACCGTTTTCACTCCAAATTTTCGACTCATAAACATCTGAATTTTGACCGTCACTGCCATTCGTGCCATTTTCACCGTGCTTGCCATCTCGCAATAATAAACGATCGCTTCGGTTGTTTTGACTTTCGCCATCAAAACCATTAGCTCCTTGGGCATCTATATTCAAATCCCCTTTAAAATTCATTCTGACACTATCGGTAATTTGAAAGACTTCTTCTTTATCAGTAACCGTAATTTGAATGTTCGCCGTATTGTCTTCGAAGGAAGTCGGGTGCTTTATTATTTTGAATTTTTTTGATAAACTCGTAGAACGTACAATATCTTCTGAAACAAGATTTAGCTTTCTGCTATTAGTTACATCAATTTCAGTCCCATCATTCATGAGAACCATCACTCTTGCTTCAATTTCATTCCCAAAGTTTATTGCGGTAATAGGGTTATATTCTATATAAGCAGTTCGAATTTCACTTACCTCAAGCTTTGTTGTACTTGCGCATGAACTTAATATTATAATAACGATAGATAATTGACTTATCAATTTCATGATAGAGGTTTTAATTTGATGTTCAAGTTAATGAATTACCTTACAAATAACATCCCAAACTTTTGTTGCGGTATTGTTCCATGAAAAAAGTTCACTTCGTTTTAATCCTTTTTGACTAAGTTCAGTTCTTAATTGTGGGGATGATGCAATCAAACTCATTTTCTCACTAATTTCCTTTGTGTTGTATGGGTCACAATAGATTGCTGCCTCACCAGCTACTTCTGGAAGTGATGTTCTGTCTCCAGAAAGTATGGGAGTTCCGCACTTCATAGCTTCTACTAATGGAATGCCAAATCCTTCGAAATATGGAACATAAGTGAATAAACTTGCTGCCCCCATAATGTTGGCCAGATCCGTAAGTGATACATGACCTGTAAAAATAAGGTGCGCTTTAATAAATGGAGATATAGTAACCTCACCAAGTCTATTCCCAAACAATTCAGATCCAACGATGACAAGTTTATGCTCATCTGTGGGGTTTTCTCGTTTGAAGATTTCAAACGCTTGGATTAAACGACCAACATTTTTTCTTGGATGAAGTGCTCCAACAAAAAGAAAATATGGTTTTCCTGCAGTGCGCTCTGTTCGAACAGCTATTTTTTGATTTTCTTCTAATGGTTTAAAGGCGGAAGATGCCCCATTCCATGCAACGGTTACTTTTTCTTGTGCAATTTTGTAAGTAGTACAAATGTCTTGTTTAGAATATTCTGAAACAGTTAAGATATGACTTGCTTTCTGAGCGAATTTTGGAAAAAAGTGACATAAATATTTACGCATTAACCTGGGGATATCGCCGGGGTTGTGTTCAAAATTTATATCGTGAATTACCGCAATTTGTTTTACATCACTTTTTAGCGAAAGGTATCCATCAGGCGAAAGAAAAACATCTGCTTTGTATTTTTTTAAGGCTCTTTTTACAGAAAACTCAAACCAGATGTAAAATAAAATAGGATGACGAGCTGGAGGATTCAATACGACATTAGTTGCATTATTACCAAATACAAACTTCTTATCAATTGGTCTGTCGAAAAACAAAATAAACTCATGTTCTGGATGTTGTTCAACGAGTCGCTTAACGACTTCAAAAGTGTACCAACCAAACCCCTCCATTTTTGAAGAGAGTAAGAAACGCGTATTTATAGCAATCCTCATTGAACGCTCCTAAAATTGTAGGATGTAATTTGTTCGTTTTTCATGACCAATCGTAGTTTCTCCCCCATGACCGCAATAGACAATAGTTTCTTCTGGTAATTTAAACATGATGTTATGAATAGAATGCTTCAATATTTCAATATCACCTCCAGGTAAATCAGTTCTCCCAAAGCTTCCCGCGAAAAGAACATCGCCATTAATTACAAAACCATCTACGGTATTATAAAAAACAACATGACCTGTGGAATGTCCTGGAGTAAATTTAACTTCAAGCTGAATTTCACCAAATTGTAATATGTCATCGTGGTTTAATTCCTTGTTCGGAGCTCTTGGAGCCGTATATCCAGGATAACCGTAAACATGTGCATAATCTGATACCGCATTTAAAGTTCCGGTATCTTCCTTATGCATGTAGAAATCAATTTCGTATTGAGATAATACATATGAACATCCTAATACATGGTCGATGTGTGCATGCGTAAGCAATAAGGCCGCTGGAGTTAGATTATTACTCGAAATGAATTGTTTCAATTCGTTTTGTTCGTGCGGTTCATAACAACCTGGGTCTATGATAATACAAGTTGTTCCATCATGAACGACATATGTATTTTCTTGAAATCCGTTAAATGAAAATTTTTGAACTGAGATGGCCATTGTTTTCTAGTTTAGAATACAAAAATAGGATGTTTTACCGAATGAAAAAGTTAAGGCATAATTTTTGAAAGACTCTTTAATTATATTTGTAAAAAATTGAATTATGAAATACGCTTTTTTATTAGTTATCGGGATCATATTAACGAGCTGTGGAACAAGAGTTCCCTATACAAACCAAATTAAAGATGAGTTTGGTTTAGAAACGGAACAACAAATGAGAAAGGTGCAGTTTTTTACTTCTGCAACAATCATTTTAGAAAAGAATAAAAAATCAGGTAATCAAAGTACGAATAACGATGGTGCATTGGTAACGGCTTCTAATACCGATCAAGAACGTATTATTATTCCTAATGGAACGAAGTGTATTTTTGATAGTTACGGGCCAAACGGTGAATTAGTTCTAAGGTTTGAAGTTGGAGTTGGTAAAACAATTTCATTTTTAATGAGAGAAGGTTCAACATCTGGAAAATATTATTTAGTTGCAAACTGGAACGGTGGTTCTAAAGGGGGGGACATTTCTTATGGAAATGATATGTATGTTGCCACAACAGCAAGTGCAACTGCTTACCTTCAGGTTGTTAGAAAGAAACTACAGAAAACGAAACGTAAAGATAGAGTGGTTAAAGGGATGAAAGTCTAATGAACGCTTAAAGTTATTTTGAAAAGGTCGCCAATTGGTGGCCTTTTCTACTTTTCAACTGTAATGTTGTGAATCTCCGTGATTTCTTTTTCTTGAGTTTTCACTGATTTGGAATCGTTTCGAAACATGAAGTACAACATTACGGAAAGCATTACAACATAGAATACTATTTTTAGTAAATACATTTTAGAGACCGGAGGACTTGTATGTCGTTTAAAATCAATATTACGTTCTTCCTTCATACGGTAAATTTAAATCTATTCTTTTACCTTTGGTCTACATGAGTGAATCAAAATATATTTTAGTCACAGGTGGAGCTGGTTATATTGGCTCGCACACTGTTGTGGAATTAATCGGATTCGGCTTTATCCCTGTGATTTTAGATGATTTCTCGAATTCAACAGCTCAGGTTATCGATGGAATTCAGAAAATCACTCAAACCGATATAATCGTTCGAAAGGTTGATGTTTGCGATTTAGAAAAAACAAAAGCGGTTTTCGAGGAATTCAATTTTGTTGGAATAATTCATTTTGCGGCATTTAAAGCTGTAGGTGAATCGGTAGAAAATCCGCTCAGTTATTATCGAAATAATCTAGTTGGACTAATCAACGTGTTGGATTTAGCGAAGACATTTAATGTGAATAACCTTGTATTTTCCTCCTCGTGTACAGTTTATGGTAGTCCAGAAGGAAGTAAAGTGGTTTCTGAAAAAACAGTACTACAAGAGGCAAATTCTCCATACGGAAATACGAAACGCATAGGTGAACGCATCATCAGTGATTTTATTCAAAGCGGTGCGGATATTAAAGTATTAAACTTAAGATATTTTAATCCCGTTGGAGCACATAGTTCTGCACATATTGGCGAGCTTCCTAATGGACGACCGAATAACCTTTTACCGGCGGTGACGCAGTCTGGGATTGGAAAACTTGGACAGATTAAAGTGCATGGAAATGATTATGATACTATTGACGGAACTTGCGTTCGTGACTATGTACATGTTGTTGATGTTGCAAATGCACATGTAAAAGGTTTAACTTGGTTGATGAAACAATCTAGTGCGTTGAATGAACATATAAATATCGGAACCGGAAAAGGGACAAGCGTCTTAGAAATAATTCATATTTTCGAACAGGTGTCGGGTGTAAAGTTGGATTGGACATTTGGTCCAAGACGAGAAGGAGATGTTGTGGAGATTTATGCAGATGCAACTAAAGCGCGAGAAGTTTTAGGATGGCAATCAAATAAAACCGTAGAGGATGCAGTGTCTGATGCGTGGAATTGGGAGTTAAAATTGAAGAATGACTAGAATAGGATTGTTAATAGTAATGTGTTTTATCGGGTTAAACTCGTTTTCACAATTTGACGGTAAAGGAGAAGATGAAGTTTCTCGATTCAGACCAGGTGCATTTTGGTTTTTTACAGGATTTCGACCTGCAAAACCGGGAAAACCTTCTAAATACGATCGTTTGATCTTCGATGTGACGTATAATGATTGGATTGGTGATGAAGATTTGTTTCAAAACAGTTGGGCATCGATTGGTTTAAACACGAACTTAATGTTTGATATTCCTCTGACTCAAGGTAATACTGTTGCGATAGGTGTTGGAGTGGCGCATCAATACACAAATATTCGTCACGATAATCGTTTTGATATCGATGATGTGGCAAAAACGTCTGTTTATGTTTTAAAAGATAGTACGGATCTTTTTCAAAAAAGTACATTCAGCGGAAATAGCTTTTCAATTCCATTGGAATTAAGATTTAGAAAGGAAAGCTGGAAACATTTTAAGTTTCATATTGGTGGAAAAATTGGCTATCAAGTGAACACGTTGTCAAAAACAGTTTCGGATATTAATGGACATAGAGTAGTCAATAAGCGATATGGTTTTCCAGATGAGAATAAATTGATTTACTCAGCACATGTACGTTTAGGGTTAAGAAATTGGGCGCTTTTTGCGAGTTATAACTTTAATACAATCTTTTCGAACAGCATGAGTACAAAGCTTAATGCAGTTCAAATGGGGTTGAGTGTTTCTTTATTTTAAATTCAACTATGTTTATTGATACGCATACTCACCTGTTTTCTGATAGCTTTGATGAAGATAGGAACGATGTAATTTATCGGGCAATTCAATCAGGGGTTGATACGCTATTGCTACCGAATATTGATGTCGATACGATAGATGCTATGCATAAATTGGAATCGGAATATCCTAAGAATTGTTTTTCTATGATGGGCTTACATCCAGGTTCGGTGGATGAAAATTGGAAAGAAAAACTAGAAGTCATCAAAAAACATCTTTTCTCAAGAAAATACATTGCGGTTGGAGAAATTGGTATGGATTTGTATTGGGATAAATCTCACATTGATGCGCAACGTGAGGCGTTTAAAATGCAAGTTGAATGGGCAAAAGAATTGAAGATTCCAATTGCAATACACGCAAGAGACGCCTTTCAAGATATCTATGAAGTGTTGGATGTTTTGGATGATGAAAATTTGTCTGGAGTATTTCATTGTTTTACTGGAACGATAGAAGATGTAAAGAAAATTGAAGGGTATCATAATTTCAAACTTGGGATTGGTGGAGTGCTAACTTATAAGAACGCTAAACTTGATCAGGTAATAAAAGAAGTCCCATTGGATCGATTGATTTTGGAAACGGATTCGCCATATTTACCTCCAACACCACACCGTGGGAAGCGTAATGAAAGCTCGTATTTACTGCATATAGCAGAAAAATTGGCAGATGTTTATGGAGTTCCATTGACTGAAATTGAGCGACAAACAACTGAAACAGCAAAGAAATTATTTAATTTACCCACTTAAATCAATAAAGTTGACCGCTAACTCAACTATCTAACATTGAGTACAACATATTGAAAATTGATACGTATAATTGATGGAAGTAAAACCTAGAATACTTATAATCTATACGGGTGGTACAATCGGAATGATTGAAGATTCTGAGACTGCTCAATTGACGAATGTAAATTTTGATCACATTTATGATCACTTACCTGAGTTAAGAAGATTGAACGTAGAGCTTGAAACGATCAGTTTTAAGGATCCTATTGATTCTTCAGAAATAGAAATTAAGCATTGGAAGGAAATTGCTGAAACGATCTTTGAAAATTATACACAATACGATGGGTTCGTCGTACTGCATGGTTCTGATACAATGTCTTATACGGCATCAGCACTGAGTTTTATGTTTGAAGGGTTGAAAAAACCGGTTATTCTTACAGGGTCTCAATTGCCAATTGGAATTATTCGTACAGACGGAAAGGAGAATCTAATCACAGCAATCGAAATTGCTGCATCAAGTGATGAAAATAACATACCATTAATTCAGGAAGTTGCAGTTTATTTCGATTATAAACTGTTCAGGGGGAATAGGAGTATGAAAGATTCGGCTGAACATTTTGAAGCATTTCGATCTCCAAATTATCAAGAGCTTTGTCAGGCGGGAGTACAAATTCGTTATAACACAAGTAAGTTCTATCGGACAACAAAAAAGGAGTTTACTTTGAATACAAATTTTAACAATAAAGTTGCGCTGCTTAAATTGTTTCCTGGGATGAACTCTGAGCTATATAAAGGTGTTTTTAATGCATCAAAAGTAGATGGATTAATTTTGGAAACTTTTGGCGCGGGAAATGCGCCAAGCTCGAAAGAATTTCGTGATTTGATTGAGAACTTTGTAAAGGAAGGAGGTGTTATTTTAAATATTACTCAATGTAATTCTGGCTCCGTAAAACAAGGGATGTACAAAACAAGTTCGCTGTTCAATGAACTGGGTGTAGTTAGTGGTGGAGATATGACAACAGAAGCAGCAGTCACGAAAATGATGGCAGTACTGAATCGCAATGATTTAGCTAAAACAAAGAAGCTTCTTGCTCAGAGCTTACGTGGTGAGTTGACTGAAGGGTTGAAATAAACTCGTTGTTTTCTATTTCATACTAGATTGATTTGTTACCTTTGCCGCTTCAAAACGGAGAGGTGGCAGAGTGGCTGAACGCGCACGCTTGGAAAGCGTGTTTACGGAAACGTAACGGGGGTTCGAATCCCCCTCTCTCCGCATTTTGATTTATCAAAATCGGTTAAGAGAGGTGAGATGAGAACCGTGGTTCGAACCGGAACGAAGTGGAGCTCAACGACTGTAAGGAGTTAATCCCCCTTAGAATACAAGCTGCGGCTTGATTCTCAAAAGCAATGCTTTTTCTTGCATTTATTTATCAAAATCCGCTAAGAAGAGTACAAAGACCCTAGTATAACCATAAAAACCAGTGTGTTTCAGTGAATCGTTAATGATTTCTTAATCTTGTATTGAAATTAAGGCGAGAATCGGCAAACACTTATAAACAAAGAGGTTATGTCTAAATGAAAGTTGAGTTGAACTTAAATTCAGACTTACAATCTTGTAAAGCATGGATTTAATGCGTTTGCATCGTTATTGTGAAATAAATTTTATTATTTTTGACTTTGAAAATTAAACTTAGAACACGATTAATTAATCTTTGAGAACATGAAAAAAACAATTAGTTCTTTAGCAATTGCAGCAGCATTGACATTTGGTTTTGTAAACCTATCAACTGCTCAAACTACTGATTCTTTAGCAAATGAAGCTACTGAAATGGTTGATTCAATGGCTAATGATGTTGCTGATCAAGCAAAAGAAGGTGCAAGTGAAAATACTGCAGTAACGGAAGAAGTTGCAGAATTAGACTTCGTACAAACATTAAAGCAAAAATATATTGAAGGTGATCCTTTTTGGATGACTCCAGTATTGATTTGTTTAATTATCGGTTTGGCTCTTTCTATTGAGCGTATCGTTTACTTAAACTTATCTACAATTAACACAAAGAAATTTTTAGATGAAGTTGAAACTGCATTGAAAAATGGTGGTGTTGAAGCAGCTAAAGATGTTTGTCGTAATACTAGAGGACCAATTGCTTCTATTTTCTATCAAGGATTAGATCGCTCTGAAGAAGGTATTGAAATGGTTGAAAAATCAGTTGTTGCCTATGGTGGTGTTCAGATGGGACTTTTAGAAAAAGGACTTTCTTGGTTGTCATTATTTATCGCTCTAGCTCCAA
Source organism: Crocinitomicaceae bacterium (assembly GCA_041596895.1). Classification (GTDB taxonomy): domain Bacteria; phylum Bacteroidota; class Bacteroidia; order Flavobacteriales_D; family Crocinitomicaceae; genus UBA4466. Next base: position 30,416 of record JBFHHS010000006.1, read on the forward strand.
TGCTTGGTTTCTTGGGAACGGTAATTGGTATGATCTTCGCCTTCGATAAAATTGTATCTGATGGACAAGTATCTCCAACTACAGTCGCAGGTGGTATTAAAGTATCGCTTTTAACAACTGTATTTGGTTTGATCGCAGCGATTATTCTTCAAATCTTTTACAACTATATCGTTTCTAAAGTAGATGGTTTAGTTAATGAAATGGAAGATTCATCAATCTCTTTAGTAGATATGATGTTAAAACATAAAATTGCTAAGGTATAAGGTCGCCTTTTTAGACTAAATTATTAATCTTTAAAGTAAACGACATGGATACTAAAAAACTCAATTTATACATGAGTATTCTTAAGATCGGACTCGTTGCAATAGGTGTTATTTTATCCCTATTCATCATCGGAGGTCCGAACATGGAGAGTACCGTGGAGGCACAAGAAACATTTAGAGAAGGTTCTAGTATGAGCTTGGTAACTTCTTTTACAGGGTTTATCATTTTTGCTAGTATCGGTTTAATTCTACTGTTTTTCGTGGTTCAATTAATCACTAATCCTAAAAAGACAGTTTTGTCTATTATTGGATTATTAGTAGCACTTGTGTTATACCTAATCTTTTTAATGATTGGTACAAGTGATACAAATGAATCATTAAAATTGCTAGAGGATGTTCAAGTAGCACAAGGAACAATTGTTTCTTCGTCTGCAGGACTTTACACAGTTATTACGGGTGTAGTTTTAGCATTATTAGTTGCAGTATTTGGTCCTTTAATGGGACGTTATAGAAAATAAGAAAAGATGGCAAAACGCGAAATTCCTGAAATAAATGCTGGTTCGATGGCGGATATCGCTTTCTTGCTTTTGATCTTCTTCTTGGTTACTACAACTATGGATAAGGATCAAGCATACGTCAGAAGTATTCCAAAAAGAGTTGAGGTTCCACCAATAGAATTACCTGATGTGGAGAAACGAAATATCTTTGCGGTACGTGCAAACAGTCAAAATCAATTGATGGTTCGTACGGAATTAATGTCTAATCCAGACGATATCTCTGATCGTGTAATTGATTTTTACCGAACTAATGAACGTAAGAATGATGTAACAAACAATTTCCCAATGTACTCAAGAATTAGTATGACGGAAATTAAATCTCAATTAGCGGCAGCTGAGGCTGCAGCCGAGGAAGTAGAAAATACTCCAGGTGCTATGCAGGACATCATTGACTTCAAATGGAGACAATACGATGAATGGAATAACAAGAAGAAAGCTCTTTCTCTTTATGGGAAATCGGAGCTTCCTGAAATTCATTTTCAAGCGCATATTCGTATTGAAGTTCAAAAAGGAACAGAATATCAATTGTTTGCTAAAATTCAATCTGAGTTAGAGGAAGCAATCTATACATTGCGTGATGATGCTTCCAAAGAGATTTTTGGAGAGTCGTACGGAACAATTACAAGAAGATATTCTATGGACAAGGAGAGTTTGGATAAGGATAAGTTAGACTTATTGAAAA
>JBFHHS010000007.1:0-31853 GCA_041596895.1 Crocinitomicaceae bacterium
GATACAAACACCTATGTGACTGCTTCTAAACGAAAGGAATATGACACAACACCAATTCACGTTGACATTTCTTTTGTCGAAAACGATAAGTTAAATGTTGAGGCATTCAAGAACTGGAGAGCAGAATATGCAAATGCTGAATTCATTTTCGAGGAAGACGGAACCTATACCTGCGGTCACGAAGTGGAGAAAATGTCTAAGTCTAAATGGAACGTACAAACACCAGACGAGTTAGTGGAAAAATACGGAGCGGATACTTTACGTATGTATGAAATGTTCCTTGGTCCTTTAGAACAAAGTAAACCATGGGATACACAAGGGATCAGTGGTGTACATAACTTCTTGAAGAAATTGTGGAGGTTGTTCCAAATCAATGAGCAAGGAGAAGCAAACCTATCAGAAGGAGAACCAACAAAAGATAACTTAAAGACCTTACACAAGTTAATTAAGAAGATTACGGAAGATTTAGATCGTTTCTCATTCAATACAGGGGTGTCTGGGTTTATGATTGCTGTAAATGAATTGAGCGACCAGAAATGTAACAATAAGTCAATCTTAGCCGATTTAATTGTATTGCTTTCACCGTACGCGCCCCACATCTCTGAAGAGTTATGGACGAAGTTAGGAAACGAAGCAGGTACGTTGAGCGTAGCTCCAATTCCAGAATTTGTTGCAAGTCACTTGGTAGAAGCAAATCATAAATACCCAGTTTCTTTCAATGGAAAAATGAGATTCTTATTGGAACTTCCAACAGCAATGAATCCGAAAGAGGTAGAGGCAGCTGTGTTAGCCAACGAGCAATCACAAAAGTACTTAGAAGGTAAAACACCTAAGAAAGTGATTGTAGTGCCTAAGAAGATTGTAAACGTGGTTCTTTAAGTAGAATCTATTAAATTACCTTAAGCGTAATTGTTCATTTGAACGGTTACGCTTTTTTTGTATGCTTATTTCTTCTGCTTCTTCTTTTGAGCTTTGATATACGCTTCATGCTCAGGAATAAATTTTCGGTCGATGTAATACTTAAGAATTCTTAGAAAATTTGCTTCAAAATCATCGTCATCAAAACCATTATCAATGGCTAATCCAAATTCAGCGTGATAATAATCAACAATTTTTCTTGTTCTGAAATCATAAATGACAACATATCCAGTAAGGTCTTTGGATTTCATTTGAAAAAATTCAGGTAGGATAACCATCCCTAATCCAGGGAAATTTACTTGATAATTTTGAATGTGCTTTTCTAGTTCTTCTATTGAAATTGAATATTGCGTTTCATCTGGTAAAATCCACTTTTCTGGAAACTGTTTCGCAGATATAGACCTCCCAAATTCAGGATAAAAAATTAGATTTCCGGGCTTAGACAACCAACCTTCAATTCTTCCTTGTTTTACAGCACTTTTATAGAACTTCATGTTTCCTTTGTCCCATGCATTTCTGCACTCAAAATCACGCCCCATATTTTTGGTGCTTGTGAATTTGCATAAACTATAGTCAACACCTAAAAATGCAAGTTTTGGCAGAGAGTAATCATTTTCATAAAACTCAATAGGAACAATTTCAGTCGGTTCTTTAAGGTTGGGGTTTAATGATATAACATCTTGCACACCAAAGAGGTGCCAATTATTTCCATTCATGATTGCATATTCACCTGGTTCAATTAATTGATCAAATGACAGTTCATAGATATCATCACTTATTTTATTGAATGTTAAGGGGATGATATTATTAAAGTTAACTGGATAATCTCCTTTATACGTGGCAGCTTTAACTTCATTTGAAATATAACGACGAGTTAATGCAGTTTCATAAGCACTTAACTCAAGTTTAGCCATTTTGAAGGTGGTATTTGGATCTATACCTTTTTCTGCCTTGTAATAAAGTTTGTAGTGACGCCCCTTTTTTAATTGAGTCGAAGAATATTGACCTGGAACATAATCGAATATAATGGATTTATAAAAGCCATACCCAATATGTGTAGAGGTGCTTTGCATGCTGTTTTGAATTTCAAGTTCTAAATTCGGTTGACCTGCTTCAACAACATAAACTTTGTTATAGAATTCAAAATTTAGTGCTCCATTTCGGTTCTGTTGAGATGTACTCGTTTCTTGAATCTTGCCATTTACTAAAGATTGAATTTCTGATTTTAGTTTGGCGGCTTCTGCGTAATTTTCACTATCCGCGGCAATTTTTAGCTTCTTTTTTAGTTCTATTATTGTTTTGATTTTATTCGCCTCTTGGTAGTTTTCACTTGCAGCCGCTTCAGATTTTAGTTGTTCTAATTCAATAAGCGACATTTGGGAGTAATCTTGAGCAAAAAAGAAATTGGCAATAAAAGTAAATAGTAAGACTAAAAATGAGTGAAGGATAGTTCTCATTGTTGGTTAATTTATAGTGATATGCAAATTTAATTGTTTTTTTAATTTATAGAAACAGAATGAATTTAAAGTATGGCACGTGCTTTGCTTTCTTACTACCACAAAACTCAATATCATGAAAAAGTACATTTATCTTATAGCAATGGTCGGGTTGTTCTTCGGAATGACGAGTTCAAGTTTAGTTTCTTACCCTACTGTGTCAAATTCTGCATTTAAAATTGGTGAGAAATTACGTTACCGTGTTACTTATGGTTTTATGGATGCTGGTGAAGCAGTCATGGAAGTGAAATCAACCTCTAAAAAAGGAAATAATCGCGCATTGTACCATTGTGTTGGTACTGGAAAAACCTTGGGAGGATTCAACGCTTTTTATAAAGTCAGAGATGTGTATGAGAGTTATATCGATCAAAAATCGATCATGCCATGGTTTTTTGAAAGAGACGTAAATGAAGGTGGTTATAAAATCAACCAAAGTTATGTGTTCAAGCAAAACCAATATAAAGTGAACAATGGTACAAAGGACTTCAAAGCTCCAATGGGTGTTCAGGATATGGTTTCGTCATTCTATAAAGCAAGAACGCTAAACTTCAATAACATGAAGGTTGGAAAAACATTCGAATTCAAATGTTTTATGGACGATGAGGTATACAATTTGAAAATCAAGTATGTAGGCGACGAAGAAATTAAAATTAGAAAAGGAAAATTCAAATGTCACAAGTTTATGCCGGTGGTACAAACAGGGAGATATTTTGAAAGTGAAGAAGACGTGCAGTTTTGGGTTACTGCAGATAAAAATAAAATCCCAGTATTAGTTAAGGCGAAAATACCGGTAGGCTCAGTTAAAATGCACCTTGTGGAATGGAGTGGTTTGAAGAATGAGTTGAGTAGCAAGATGTAATTTACTGCTTACCGATTAAGAAAGGGGACGATATTTAGTTCCCTTTTTTTTATGGCGTTTAAACGGGCTTTCCGCTGTATCTTTTTGACAAAAGGATGTCGCTACTATCCCTAACGCAGATTCTTTTGAATTCTTCGCTTACTTCGCTGAAAACTGATATTGCAACGTAAAATACCCACCAATCCCATCCGAAGGTAAAATACCCGGACCTGGATAACCCGTCGCTCTTCGTGTAAAGTACGAATTGTTGGTCAAGTTCGTAACGCCTAGTTCCAATCTGAAATGCTTTTTAAAGGAGTAGCTCGCAGAAAAATCCATTACAAAATACGCGGGAATCAATCCAATTACTGCATCTCCAGAAGGTTCTATGGAGTTAGAGGCATCAGAAAACTGTTCGGAGTTGTAAGATCCTTGAATTTGAAGGCTGAGTCCTTTGTGTCTGTATTTAATTCCCGACTTAAGGATGTAAGAACTTACGTATTCAACTTTCTTGTCTAGGAAGTTTGGTTCTTTTGAGGTAATGTAGTTCGCATCTATGTATGCCGCATTTAAAAACAAGGAAAGGAAATGTCTGGTTGAATCGTTGAATGCTTTCAAGAAATCAATTTCAGTAAATAACTCCACACCATAATTTTGAGCATCGCCAATATTCGTGCGTTCTTTCTTAATCGTTCCAGGTTTTGGGGCCAAACCAATTTTATCACCATAAAAGATGTAGAATCCGGCTAAATCATATATAATAAAGTCGTTAATCAATCCCCTTAATCCAACTTCTGCCGTGTAGCCATGTTCGTCCTGAATTAAACTGTCAATGGTAATGTTTGGGTTATTGATTCGAATATCGGTAAAGTTAATGGCTCTATAGTTTTGAGTAAAATTACCGTAAACTGTGGATCGCTTCGCAATTTTGTATGCCGTTCCTGCTCCAAACAATGGAACCAATCGAGTCTTGGTGTTATTGTCATTGATTGAGTAGATCGCTAAGGTATCTTGATTCAATGGGTGAATGACGTATTGTTTGTAATAGCCTTTCGAACTACTTTCAATGTACTCGAAACGCCCACCGAAATTAACAGTCCATTTTTTACCTAAAAACAAGATGTTCTCTGCGAAGAAGGCCAAATTTTCTGAAGGGTAAGAAAATGCCGAGGCTTCTAAGTCGTCTTCATTTTGAAAAGTAAAATTAGCATCGCTTCCTCCTGTTGCTAAACCCTGATTAGCGGTAGAGTTTCCTTGGTAGTATCGTGCTCCAACTAAAAAGGCTCCTTTCAATTGAGTTTTGGAGGTGTCTTTTCTTAAATCGTATTTTTTTAAGAAACGGGCTTCAACTCCAGCATTCTGAAAGTCTCCTGCAATCATTTCACGAATCCCATTATCATCGGCTTGTGTAATTTTTCCCAAATACCCTAATGTCTGTCGTTGAGACAGCATCCCAAATGCGCGAATATTCAAGTGTGAACTTTTCCCAATCTCATGATCATAGTGCAATGCAAGAATATTCCAATTTACATTGAACCAATTTCGGTCTCGAACACTTTGCGTAGGATCTTCCTCAAATTGGGTGTCCGTTAATCCCCCAGCTTGTTGCGCAAGGTAATCCATGTGCGTGTATTCCAGTTTAATTTTCGCTTTTTCCGACAAGTGATAGCCTACTTGTGCGAACAATTGTTGTTGGTTGAACTTACTATTTTCTCTATACCCATCACCACGCTTGTATTGATAATAAGCTTGATAAAAAAAACGGTTGTGTGTTCCGGCAATACGGTTAAATGAAGCTAAGTAACCGTACATTCCAGCCGTGTTACGTGTTGTAAATTCAAAAGGAGAATCTGTCGGTGCTTCTTTAATGATGAAGTTCAACAATCCACCGAATTGTGTTCCGAATTGCAATGAAGCTGAACCTCGAATAATCTCAATTGACTTTAGTGCTTCCAAAGGTGGTGTATAGTAACTTTCAGGATAACCTAAGGCATCCGCACTAATGTCGTAACCATTTTGTCTTGTGTTGAAATTTGCGGCTCTATTCGGACTCAATCCACGTCCTCCAATTCCAAGTTGAATTCCCGAACCGTCACTTTCCCAAATATTCAACCCTGGTATTTTTGCAAAAATTTCACGTGGATTTGCTGAAGATTTAGCACCGCTAAGTTTCGATAGTTCAATAACCGCGTTTGTTCCAGTGTATATTTGAACTCCTTTTACAGGTGGCAAGAATCCGACATCAAAATCGGCCAAACGTTTACTGGTCACATTTGTTTCAGCAATTTCTTGAACTCTGGTTTGTAGAGTAACGCGAAGTTTTTCTTCGGTTAGTTGCGCTGTAGTAACAATGAGCAATGTTGTATCAAATCCGCTTGCGATGAATAGAATACTATCTTGGTGCTTGGCTGCTATTTTAAATTTTCCGTCTAAATCTGCGCGTGCATATTTCTTGTTGTTCAAATTTTGAACCTTCACCGATGGAATGCTTGTTTTGGAATCGTCCTGAATGATACCAGAAAGCGATTGTGCCTTTACTGCAAACGAAAGAACACCAATCCAGATAAAGAGTGATAATCGAATCATTTTTTGAAAGGTTCTATCCATGTTCTGTGATACAAATCGTAATTGAGTTTCGTGAGGTCGTGTTTTTTATCTACAAACAATTGAGATGGACGTCCATTTAAACTCACGTAAATTTTTGCGCGAATTTCGGGATTTTCTATTAGAAATTTGTGATTTCCGTAATGAAGTGTCTTCCCATCATAAAAGTTCTTTAATATTTGGGCGTACTGAAGAATCATATCGGGCTGCGTCGCCATTTGATCTTCTTGAGTTTGCGTCAAGAAATCGCCATTATTTATTTCTGATTCGCGCCCTGTTTTTGGATCAACCATATAAAAGGTAGCATGACCTTCTTTGTGCATCAACATGACGCGCCAAGAAAAACGAAAACCTTCTTCATTCCAGAATAAATCGCCTGGGTACAAAAAATGTCTGAACGGAATCAATAATTGAACTGCCATGTAAACGCTCAAGATTGAAACAACAAAGGATCTTTTTTTACGTGAAGGATGTTTTTTAAAATTGGCATTGGATCTCCAGTTGGTATGACTTAAAAAATCCAAAATTCGTTCATGAAATGAAATAGAAAAGAAGATAAGTGTACTGAAAATCATGACCCATGGAAAAACACCAATGGGAAATAAATACCAAGTGACTAAATGAAAGAAAATTACAAAGAAATAAGCAAAAGGTCGGAACCGATTGGAAAGTAAAAAGAACACAATAAACAGGTCATATATGCATCCTGTCCAACTGAAGATATAAGCCAGCCATTCTTCTTGCAATTGGGAACCAAACACAGGAATATTATGGTGTGCTTGCAACCAAATCTTTAAAGGTTGTGCTTGAAACAGCCAATCTGAGTTTAATTTTGCGATTCCGGCAAAGATGTAGACCATAGCCAGTTGAAATTTAATCAGGTTGATCGTCCATTGTTTGGTTGTAATCGCTTTGATTTTAGGCCAAATTTTAATGTCAATTGAGAAGTTTCTATTCGCTGGTAAAAACACCATGATTAGCGCCATTAGACTAACAAAATAGTAATGGTTTAAGTAATTCGATTTGTCGAGTAATTCGACATAGGTAAAACACAGAAAGAAGGTAAATGCAGAAACACGGTAAAACAAACCGAGTATAATAAATAGAGAAGAGATTAGGAGTAATAGGAAAGGTAGATAGATGAGGTCACCTTCAAAGGGTTTCACCCATTCAAATCCTAAATAGCCAAAATAATATTTGGGTGTAATATACAATTGTTCAATCCACCCCTTGCTAATAAAACGCAAGGTGCCTAGAAACATCAAAGCCCCAAAAATTATCCTAAAGACAATGAGAGGGGCTATTGAAATCTCTTTGAAGGGAGAAAAGAACTTACTTATATTAATCCCCATCGCTATCTTGATACGTAATCAGAACACCAAATGCAGAGGTCATATCCGTTTTGATATTGACAACTTGGCCTTCAATTAAGCTATATAATTCATTTAATCCAGAAACATTGGAGGACATTTCAGATTCAAGAGAATTATTAAATGTTCCAATCTTCACTATGATTGATCCGAAACGCGTATTGATTGATTCTGCTAAAGAGGAACGCTCGAGGTGAATTAGGTAATCATAAAAACCTTGACCTGAACTGGTGTTATCACCCAAGTAAACCATACGCAAGGCTAACATACTTTCTTTTAGCAATTCCAATGAAATTCCACTATGTCGTGCTTCAATGTATTCAGGTAATTGGATGTCCAAGCTTTGTTTTCCTAACGGAATTCCAAGTTTCGCATTCTTTGCTAATTCATAATCGCGGTTGAATTCATTTACTAATAATGAAAAAGCAGAAGTGGACTCCGTTCCAGTGGAAGAAATGAAAGACGATTTATAACTTGCCCATTGCGTATTCACAACAGTAAATTCTGTTTTAATTTTCTGAATAACCTCTAGTGCATATTGCATATAACTTGAACTCGTTGTAAAGTCACTCAATGCATTGCTGCGGTAGAACAAATAATCCAAAGCAGAAAAACCGATAGCGTCAACATTATCCACAGAACCAAGACTATATCCTCCATTGGCAATGTTAGAGTTAACTTGATTAGAATCTGTAGGATAAGTACCTGTCGATCCTTTAAAACCATTATCTCTCATTGGACCGAAATCAAATATCTTAACCGTTTGCCATTGCATGTATGCCGCTTTCCAATCTGCTCTAACAAGATCAAGGTTGGATTGATTTGGCGTAGATTGGAATAAAAGAAAGCTCGTTTCAAGTGCGTTCAAGTCCGCTTCAAATTCACTGAATGCAGGAGTTATGATGTTGTTGGCAACATTTGTCAACAATTCACTTTTGTTGAATTCCGGAGTTTCCTCCTCCTTGTCTTTTTTACAACTGAAACTTAAAAGCACCAATGCAATTAGACTGATATAAACGAAACTTGTTTTCATCCAATTCATATTCTAGTATTTTGCGTCGATAGCAGATTTAATAGCGTTGATGTCTGCTACGGACATGTTCCAAAAGTTTGTATCAAACATGGCCATCAATGCAGCATGCTCCGACACATCCATTCTACGCGTTTCTACTGGTGCATATCTCAAGTTCCAAGAGAAAGCATATGCCTCAGAAAGTACGTGTAAGAATTTAGCATTGTCGTTTCCAAAATAACCAATGGCATCTTCTAAATACGTCATTGCTTGGTAAGCAGAGATATCTTCCCATTCTGTGCGAATGGCAGCAATCGCAGCGTCTCTGTCCGACATTACATTGTTTGATATTGCAGCTCTGCCATTTAAGAAATTCGTCATCATGTCAGCATTGGAATTAAGTGTTGCATTTTGAGCGTTACAATATTTCCCCCAAAAACTAGAAGGAATAGTCGCTGGAAAATCAACACTTACACCAAAGTAACCGAAAGCTTCATCATAATGATGCTCCATCAAAGTATAGTATTTGCCATTTGCAGGATCGACAGCTGTAGTATTGTCAACATCAATTTGAGCAGGACTGAAATAGTTGTTAAGCGCTTGATTTAAAAATACAGCACCCATTAAACCTTTTTCAATTAATTGTACGTGTTCAACTCCATTGGCATCGAAAAGGTATGTACTTGTTCCCGAAGATAATGTTCCAGCTTGTCCATTCGATGCAGTAGTGGCAAAATCAGCACTTGCAACAGCAATATCATCCATGAATGATTCAAACAAAGATTGATCTGCAGTGAAACACTTATTTTTTAGTTGTTTTGTTGAAGTGAACGAAAAATTTCCGTTACCATTCCCGTTTTCATTTGAGAACATGTCTTTGATAGCCTGAGCGTCTAACATGGTAGAAGTTCCAGTTTTCATATAAACAACCATCTCTTCCAATTGACTTAAACGTTCAGTTTGACCTAAAAAGTCAACTGTTGAATTTCCATTTGCATCCGTAAAAACAAATGTAGAAGGAACGCTATAACCTATTCCGCCGTTATCGATGGTATAAGTACAACTTCCGTCATCTTTTTTTGCGTTTTCGTTATAATTTGTCGCGGTTGGATCGATACAACCTTCTTTCTTACAGGCAACTGTTGAAATTCCGATTAGAGAAATAAGTAAAAGTAGAGATGTTTTCATCTTATTTTTTTTAACTATTATTTTGTGGTACAAAAGAACAGTATTGAACAAGATTATACAATACCACAAAAAGGGTATTTAGAATCAATCCAAATAAAAACAAGAATTATAACGAGTTCAAAAAAGCCAATAAAAGAGCCCTTTCATTCGCAGGGAGTTGTTTGAAAGCGTTTTTTGAAGTTTCTGCTTCTCCTCCGTGCCAAAGAATAGACTCTTCAATGGATCTAGCGCGACCGTCATGTAATAGAAATGTGTGGTTGTTAACAGTTTGAATTAACCCTATTCCCCACAATGGTGGAGTGCGCCATTCATTTCCATCAGCTAAACCATCAGGGCGATTGTCTGCAAGATCTGGCCCCATGTCATGAACCAATAAATCGGTATAAGGATAGATGCGCACGTTTTTTAAAGGCTCAATGTTGCCAGAATTTCCAGTTACGTATGATTCAGTGTGACACTTATGGCAATTAAGCGATTTAAAAATGTTGGAACCTTTTTGAACATCATAAGCACTGCTATTGCGTCTGGCTGGAACACCAAGCGATTGACAGTATAAAACAACTTTCTCTAAATCTTCGTCTGTAATTTCTATAGTACCACCATCCGCAAGTAAATCTAAACCAGATTGATTGGAAGTGTGATTTTCAGAAGAAAACAAACTGGTTTTAATTCCTATATCTCCATTAAAGGCTGCAGCAACTTGTGTGTGTAATGTCGCTGTATTTGACTTCCATCCGAAACGACCAAGCATGGTAACTCCGTAATACGGATCAAGAATATAATTTGCTTTCCCAGAAATACCATCTCCATCTGCATCAGCAACATCTTCTTGCGCTATAATGTCAGAAGCATCAATTGTTTCTAGAAGTCCCAAACCAATCATTTGACTTCCCACACGCGGAGAAACTAAAACAGATGGGTCCAGGGCACCGTAATTTAGGTTGATCATGGCATAATTAGGATGACGTAAACTATACGTAGTACCATCAGGATACATTCCGCCTATTTCTGAGTAGGTGATAGAAACATCGCCTTCACTCGATGCAGTAGATATGGCATGATCCTGAAACTGTCCACCATAAGTTGGGTCAATACCGCCCCCAGGAACACTTAAACGAAGTAGGATTCCCTCTCCGCTTAATGGAGCTCCTCTTCCATCTCTAAAATGACAAGAAGAACAGGATTTTGTATTGAAAAGTGGACCGAGCCCATCTCTAGCTGTTGTAGAAGATGGAGACTCGACCCAATTTTGATTAAAAAATGAATTCCCAACAAAGAATTCTAAATTTTGTGTAGAAGACATTCCGCTGATGCGATATGAGAACGCTAATGAGGATTGATCAAAAACGGTACAGTTTTCACCAGCAGGAAGAATTTCACTATAGGAAGAACTATAATATTCGGACACTTCTTTTTTACACGCTATTAAAATAGCGGCTAAAGACAATAGAGCGATAAGTATGTTATTCCTCATGTAAAAAACTTAAAATGTTATACCGAAAACTCCGGCTATGTCGATGATAATTCCTTCTTCTTCAACAAGTGCATTTATTGCATCCAAAACTTTTGGACGTTCTGCAGGCAAAATGATAGCTTGATCAAAAGGTGTGTACATCAATGCAATTTTGTTTTTTGCATCAGCTAATTTATTGACCATTTCTGTGTTTTTCGCAGCATCTAACAATGAAACAAGCGTACTCAAAGAATAGCCACTGATCGCAATACCATCCTTATCTGTATAAGAACCGAGGTATAAGTTTTCAATTCCTTGTGCATTTAAAGCGATATCTCTATGTGTGTTATCTGAAAAACAACTGTGCTCATCCTCCTGATCCATGTTGTCATAAGCCGTATACATACGTTCACCAGACAATTCAAAACCAGCCATGACACGAATGCTATTGAACATTTTTCTAAGTGCCAATGTATTATCTAAACTCAACCAAGTGTTTCTATAATTACTCGATCCGGCTGGGTCCCATTCATCTTTTACTTGTTCTAACGCCTGAACGAGAAGATCAGCACAAATATTAATATACTCTCCACGACGAGCTTGATTGTCGGCAGTACCTCCAACAACAAAGTCAGTATACGGGCGAGTACCAGCTGAAGAAGCACTTAAGTCTTGTCCCCACAATAGAAATTCAATAGCGTGAAACCCTAAACTTACATTTGTTTCACCTCCAAATTCATTGGCGGAAACCAAGGCTGATTCTGTAATTGTTGGGTATGTTGTAAGATTATTAATAATTCCTGCTGTTGCATTTCCATCAACATAATCCACATACGCCTCATCCATTGGCCAAGCGTTAATTAATCCTTCAGGGCCATCAGCAGGATTGTCAATTGGTCCATCTACGAAACGGAAAATTTCAGACTGCCCGTAAACTTCACGAGAATCTAACCAAGCTTGCTTCGCATTGTCGAAATTTACTTGCGTTGGGTTTGAAACGAATGTTGAAATAGAATTCTGCAAGATAACTGCTAAATCATATGCATCGCTATAGACAGCAAATGCTTGATCCGCATAAGTTTGTTTAACCTGTTGTTTTTGGGATGCATACGGGTCGCTTTCGTCAACGACACATGAGCCATCATCTTTATCTGCTTCAGCGTTATAATTGGTAGCCTCCGGATTTGTACATCCCTCTTTTTTACAGCTAAATAGAAATAAACTTGCGGCTATTATGATTAAAAAATGCGTCTTCATTTTGTTTTTTTTATAAAGTTCGCTGCAAAGTAATGGGGATTTCTTTTTCTTTACAATACCACAAACAAGGTATTTAGATTGATTCTAAATAAAATTACTTTTGACAATTATTAATTTTACAACTATGTCAGATAAAAAATACAGTTTACCATACCGTCTATTGCATTGGGCAATAGCATTCTCAATGTTATTTATGTTGTTGACAATCTTTTTGAGATTGAATTGGATGAATAAAAACAATATGGCGGATATCATGACGGCCGGGTTAAATGAATTGAACATTTCAATAGGTGATGATGAGGCGATTTCCATTGCGAAGTCAATTAGACGTCCAATGTGGAGTTGGCATGTTTATATCGGATACGTTTTGGTTGGATTGTATGTATTACGCATGATTCTATTGATCAAAGAAGGTTGGAAATTCTCTTTTAAAGGAAAATTAAAGGAAAAAGTACAATCGTGGAGCTATGCTTTGTTCTATGTCCTGCTTGCGTCTGCCTTAATCTCGGGTTTGATTATAGAGTTTGGACCAAGAGAATACAAACACACTACAGAAGAATTTCATGAACTTTCTCTATATTGGTTAATACTATTTATCGTATTCCATTTTACAGGATTGATTATTGCTGAGAAATATGACAATAAGGGCGTAGTGAATAAAATGATTACAGGTCGCGATTAAATTTCTGGAAAAATTGAATTGAAGGAAGATGAGGTTTGCTTGTCTTCCTTTTTTTGTGCGTTTAAACGGGCTTTTCACTGTATCTTTTGAAGGGTCAAAAGGATGCCGTTGCAATCCCTAACGCGTGGTTGAATTGAAAAAAAATGGAGACCGTAAAGTCTCCATTTAAATCTATTTAAACGTTAATTAATCGTTCAGTTTCAATACTGCTAAAAACGCCTCTTGAGGAATTTCAACACGTCCAACTTGACGCATACGTTTCTTACCAGCTTTTTGTTTCTCAAGAAGTTTACGTTTACGCGAGATATCCCCACCATAACATTTTGCGGTAACATCTTTACGTAAAGCCTTAATTGTTTCACGGGCAATCACTTTTGCACCAATCGCTGCTTGAATTGGAATCTCGAATTGTTGTCTCGGGATCAACTCTTTCAATTTAACACAAATACGTTTTCCTAAATCGTAAGCATTACTTCTGTGAACCAAAGCAGAAAGTGCATCAACAACCTCACCATTCAACATCAAATCCATACGAATCAAATCTGATGGTTTATACCCAATTGGATGATAATCAAAAGAAGCGTAACCTCTAGAAACCGTTTTCAATCGATCATAAAAATCGAATACGATCTCACCCATCGGCATTTCAAAAGACAATTCAACACGATCTTGTGTTAAATACACCTGGTTGGTCAATTCACCACGCTTCTCAATACATAAAGTCATAATTTGTCCTACATACTCAGATTTGGTAATGACTTGAGCTTTAATATATGGTTCTTCAATTCTGTCCATTCCCGCAGGATCTGGAAGTTCAGAAGGGTTGTTTACAGTTTTCTCAACGTCCGGAGTCTTTTTCATGTACGCCTTGTAGGAAACGTTAGGTACGGTTGTAATCACCGTCATATTGAACTCACGCTCTAAACGTTCTTGGATGATCTCCATGTGCAACATGCCTAAGAATCCACAACGGAAACCAAAACCAAGAGCTGCAGAAGACTCTGCTTCGAAAACCAATGAAGAATCATTCAATTGAAGTTTTTCCATTGAATACCTTAACTCTTCGTAATCTTCTGTGTCTACAGGATAAATTCCGGCAAATACCATTGGTTTAACATCCTCAAAACCTTGAATAACTTCAGTTGTTGGGTTGTCTAAAGTAGTAATGGTATCACCAACTTTAACTTCGGATGCCTTTTTAATACCAGAAATGATGTATCCAACGTCACCAGCTTTAACTTCTTTGCGCGGAGAAAGGTCCATTTTCAAAATACCAACCTCTTCAGCGTTGTAAGATTTCCCTGTATTTAAGAATTTGATTTTATCTCCTTTGCGAATTACCCCATTTTTTACTCGGTAATAGGCAATAATTCCTCTAAAAGAATTAAACACAGAATCAAAAATCATGGCTTGTAAAGGCTCTTCCTCATTTCCTTTTGGTGCAGGAATACGTTCAATGACCGCTTTAAGAATATCTTCAACTCCTAACCCCGTTTTTCCTGAAGCAGGAATAACCTCACTTGGATCACAACCGATTAATTCCACAATTTGATCTGTTACTTCCTCTGGCTGAGCACCAGGTAAGTCCATTTTATTCAAAATTGGAATAATTTCTAAGTCATGCTCTAGAGCCAAATATAAATTCGAAATGGTTTGTGCTTCAATACCTTGAGATGCATCAACAATCAAAAGAGCTCCTTCACATGCAGCAATTGATCTCGAAACTTCGTAAGAAAAATCTACGTGACCGGGAGTGTCAATTAGGTTCAATACATATTCTTCACCGTCAAGCTTATAATTCATTTGAATGGCATGACTTTTAATTGTGATACCACGTTCACGTTCAAGATCCATATCATCCAAGGCTTGATTCTGCATTTCTCTGTCAGAAATTGTCCCTGTTGTCTGTAATAAGCGATCTGCGAGTGTACTTTTCCCGTGATCAATATGTGCAATAATGCAAAAATTTCGAATATTCTTCATACTTGTATCGTAACGACTAGTTGCCGTAGCTTGCAAAAATACACCAAAATTATGAATTGCAGGAGGGTAGGGGTATAAAACATTGAACGGGAAAGACTGGCATCCTTCCCGTTCAAAACCTAAACTACTACTACTTATGAAAACTAACTTCTACTTAGTTGATTTGTTACATTCAAATTGTATGCCAACTTTTCTGTAATTTCTCAACCAGTGTCGTTATATATAATACGGTTGAAACTCTAAAATATTACACCCAATCTCATTTTTTAACATATTTTTTCAATTGAAAGTCAGCAAGATAGGGGGTGAATATACTGTGCAAGCATTGTAAAGGCTTGGTTTTCAGAAAGTATTACGTTGTCTAAAAAATAGTTTCAGTTTTTCTTAAACAATCTCCATTTTGCGCAATAAGAAAGAAGCATTCATATTTTGGCAAATTCCATCTTTCATTTTGTAATCAAAATACAGTTCATCCTCTATAATTTGAGCATCGAAATAGTGATTTTGAATCTCAGGAAGTGTTTTAGATAACTCGCATAAACTTAGATCGTGCGTCGCAATCAAGCCTGTTGATTTGCTAGACACCAATTTTTCTACAAACTTTTGTGAACCTTCCGCCTTGTCTTTACTGTTTGTTCCTTTCAATATCTCATCAAGAATAATGAAGTACTCATCGTTTTTCATTTCGTCAACAATAAATTTCAATCGCTTCAATTCCGAAAAGAAATACGATTCATCATTTTGAAGTGAATCTGAGGTGCGCATGCTTGAAATTAGCTTCGTTGGCTTGTAACTATAAGATTTTGCCCAAACCGGAAGTCCACAATTGGCCATTACAAGGTTTAAAGCTACTGTGCGTAGAAATGTTGATTTTCCGGCCATATTTGCACCAGTAATGATGAAGAAATCACGCGTGTTGATTGTTACATTGTTCGGGACTAACTTATCCTTACGTAGAAGTGGATGTCCTAGTTCTTCTGCAATTAATGTTTTAGATTCGTCTTCTGAAATATTTGGGTAGATATAATCTGGATTGTTAAAAGCCAATGTAGCCATCGAGTTTTGTGCATCAAAATGTTCGATGACTTCAAACCATAATTTTACATTTTTTGCGTTTTCGCTAATCCAGCTTTCGATCCGTCTACCAAAAATAATATCCCACAAGAAGAACCCATTAATGATTGGAGTTAAAAAAATGTTGTTTCTATTGCCCAAATAGTTGATGTCCTTTGTTAAAGCATTGAGCTTTTTTGAAGCTGTAACCTGATCCTCATGAATTTTTTGCTTTTGTTTACGAAGTAATTCGGTTTTAAACGATTCAGATTCAATGGCATTAAGTAACTGACCATATTGACTCAACGTATCTTGTGCTTGGGTAGCTGAGTTGTAGAGAGCCGTTGTTTTTTTTACAAATTGACCTACGATAACCATACCTAGAATCAACCAGTAAACTGCATACATCCCTGGAATAAAGCCCAATAAATATGCTGTAATAAGGCTAAGTGAAATGGTTGAAAAAACAATCGGTAAATATGCTGTGAAAGCCGGGAAATATGGTTTGTAATTGAGTAGCCACTTCAATATTGGAGCAGAATCATTTCCGCCTTCAACAATGGCTGCAGTTGCTTTAAAATGCTGTCTAAATTCGACTTTATCGCATAATTCTTGATTGGACTCTTGCTTCTTCTTAATGTTTTCAACACTGTTTTCATTTAACCAAAAAGCAAGTAGCGCTTCTCCTCTTTTTGTTTCAGTTCGATTAATTAGTTGAAATAAAGAGCCTTGTCCAAATAAATCAATGTCTTGATTGTAATGGTGGTCATCATAGATGAATGATTTACCATCCGGAATTTCTGAAAAATCACCGTTAAGAACATTGAGTTCAGTGGTATTTATTTCAATCAATTTTTTGAGATAAGCAATGCTCAATTTAATGTCGGAATACTTGGATACTAAGTATAGAAAGAGGGCCACTCCTAAAATGACAATGACAATAACCAGTTTGATTCTTCCAAAAAGTAAATAAGTCAAAGCACATGTTGCCAGGAATGTTGATAATCGAAGTATAGAAAAAAGGACAGCCTTTTTCTTTAACTCTGAAAGTTGTGTACCAACCTCTTCAATTCTTTTAGTGTAATAATTTCTTGGATTCATGTATAAAAAAAGGCTTTTGTCAAATGTACAAAAGCCTTCAATATATAGTATAGTTTATAGTGAATTACTCAATGGTAATGCATCCATCTTTAATAATTACTTTATCACCGTCTTGAACTTCAACCCAACCACATTCCGTTTTAATCTCAATTTTATCACCATTCAACGATACACTTGCAGTACCGGTAGTGCTGCTTCTAAATTCAATCGTTCTAATGTTACCGTTGATTTTAACCTCCCATTTATACGTTTTTGAATCTTTGTTGTAATAGCGCACGGAGAATGCATTAGCTATATTAGTTATCATTAAAAATAACAATACAACCGCGATGGATTTAAGTTTCATAGTTCTAGTTTTGTACAGTGTGAAACAAGCGTTTCAAATTGTAACCATTAATATAAAGAAATATTAACGATTACATGGAGATTACTGTGATTAACAATTCGTTGTCAAAGGTAGTTTAATTTCCTGTTTTTATATGTATGCAGATTGAATCTGTCTTTTTTTGAGCTTTTTATCTTATTTTTGTTTTAACCGAATTACTAATTCAAAAAATTAAATTATGAAAAAAGGATTACTATTATTAGCAGGTGTAGCGATGTTTGCTACTACTTCTTGTAGAAAAAATTGGACATGTACATGTGTTGATTCTGATGATGGATACACAGAGTCGTTCGCTATTTTATTGCAAAAGAAAAAAGATGCTGAAGCAACTTGTTCTTCTTACAACTATAACGGGTCTACTTACACGACAACATGTAACTTGGATTAATAAGTTTACAGAAAAAAAAGGGCAGTGAATTTTTCACTGCCCTTTTTTTGTGTTTTTAGTTTTTTATAGTCCCAATAGAACTTCAACTGGATCTTTCGCTCCAAATATCATTCTTTCAGGATTTTCCAACATTTCTTTGACTTTCACCAAGAAACTAACAGATTCTTTTCCATCAATGATTCTGTGATCATAAGATAAGGCTACGTACATTATTGGACGAATTTCAACCTTTCCATCAATAGCAACAGGTCGCTCAACGATGTTGTGCATACCTAAAATTGCAGATTGAGGTGGGTTAATAATTGGAGTAGATAGCATAGAACCAAATACACCGCCATTCGTTATTGTAAAAGTACCACCAGTCATTTCGTCTGGAGTAATTTTTCCATCTCTGGCTTTAATTGCTAAACGTTTAATTTCTCTTTCGATTTCAGCCAATGACATTTGTTCAGCATTACGAACAACAGGTACCATGAGTCCTTTCGGAGAAGATACGGCAATTCCAATATCAGCATAATCGTGAAGGATCATTTCTTTACCGTCAATTTGTGCGTTAACTGCAGGGAATAAATTCAATGCTTCCGTAACAGCTTTCGTGAAAAATGACATGAAACCTAGATTAACTTCATGATGATCGGCGAAAGCTTTTTTGTACTTAGTACGTAAGTCCATGATTGGTTTCATATCAACTTCATTGAAAGTAGTTAACATGGCTGTATCATTTTTAACAGCAACTAAGCGTTCTGCAATCTTACGACGCATTAATGACATTTTCTCACGATTTTGCTCTCTTGTTCCACCCCAACCTTGAGTTGCGGAACTTGAGAACCCTGCGGCCATTGCAGCCACAACGTCATGTTTAGTAATACGGCCATCTTTACCAGTACCGTTTACTTGTCCAGAGGTAATACCATTTTCTGCCATAATTTTAGCAGCTGAAATTGAAGGAGTTCCACTAGCGTAGGATTTCTTTTCATTAACAGGGTTTGGACTTGGTGCAGCAGATTTTGGTGCTTCTTTAACTGGTGCAGCAACCACTTCTGGTGCGGCAACTTCAGCGGCAGACTCAAACCCTTCTGGCTTTTCCGCACTAGTATCAATTAGGCAAACAACAGCTCCAACGGCAACAGTATCACCATCTTCAGCTTTTAAAGTAATAATCCCACTTTCTTCAGCAGGTAACTCTAAAGTTGCTTTATCAGAATCAACCTCTGCGATTGCCTGATCCTTCTCAACATAATCTCCGTCAGATACCAACCATTGTGCAATCTCTACTTCAGAAATTGACTCTCCTGGACTTGGCACTTTCATTTCTAATACTGACATATCTCTAACTTTAATTCTTTTATATTAACGGTACTATCGTAATTTCCTCTTAAGCTTTTACTTTGGCGAATGCGAACAATTCATTAAATAAGCGTTCCAATCTTCTTTTGTGAAGATCGTGAGACCCTTCAGCTGAAGCAGCAGATGGATATCTACAAATTCCAGTTAAGTTTAATTCTCTCAATTGCATTGCCATGTATGTCCAAGCTCCCATATTTGCAGGTTCTTCTTGAGCCCAAATAAGATTCTTTGCATTTTTATATTTTGCAATAATTTCATCAATTTGAGTTTTTGGAAGCGGGTATAATTGCTCAATACGAACAAATGCCATGTTGTCTACACCAAGTTCTTCGGCTTTTTCTGTTGCTTCGTAATAGAACTTACCAGAACAGAAAACGACCGTGTCAACGTTTGCCACTTTTGCAATTGGATCATCGAGCACCTCTTGGAAACTTCCTTTTGCCATTGAATCTAAGGTAGAGGTAGCTCTAGGGTGACGTAAAAGCATTTTTGGAGAAAAAACAACCAACGGTTTTCTAAATTCACGCTTCATTTGTCTCCTTAAAAGGTGGAAGTGATTTGCTGGAGTAGAAGTGTTTACAACTTGAATGTTTAAATCTGCACATTGTTGTAAAAATCGCTCTATTCGCCCACTTGAATGCTCAGCTCCTTGACCTTCATATCCATGAGGAAGAAGCATCACTAAACCACTTTGAGTAGACCATTTATCTTCACCTGCAGTAATGAATTGATCGACCATAATCTGAGCTCCATTGTAGAAGTCTCCAAATTGAGCTTCCCAAATTGTTAATCCATTTGGACATGCCAAAGAATAACCATATTCGTACCCTAAAACACCATATTCAGATAAAAACGAATTGTAAATAGAAAATGGTGCTTGCTTATCTGATAACATATTAAGCGTTACCACTTCCTCTTCAGTATCTTCGGTTTTAACTACAGCATGACGGTGAGAGAATGTTCCACGTTCAACATCTTGACCAGAAATACGTACAGGATGACCTTCTTCTAAAAGTGTTGCATAAGCCAACATTTCTGCAGATCCCCAGTCTAAATTATCTTCTTTAATAGCATTCATTCGATCTTTAAAGATCTTCGAAATTTTTCTAAAGTATTTTTTCCCTTCAGGTAGTGTAGAAAGTTTTTCACCAAGTTCACTTAGCTTTTTCTTGTCGACACCTGTTTCTGGGGACTTAATAAAGTCTTCATTTTTACCATGGCGATAACCTTCCCAAGAATCACTTAAGAAATCGTAAACCAACGCTTTATCGTGTTTTCTAGACTCTTCAAATTCAGCTTCTAAGTAGTCGTTGAACTCATCAGTGAACTTCTTAGCATCGTCTTTTGTTAAGATACCCTCTCCAATTAATTGATTCAAATAGATGTCTCTTGGATTTGGGTGCTTTGCAATCAGATTGTATAAATTAGGCTGAGTAAATTTTGGCTCATCACCTTCATTATGACCGTATTTACGATATCCTAGTAAATCTATGAAAATATCGCTGTTGAAATGTTGACGGTATTCCATCGCCATTTCCATTACTTGAACTACAGCCTCAATATCATCTCCATTTACATGGAATACCGGACAAAGTGTTGTTTTAGCTACATCTGTACAATAAGTTGAAGAACGACCGTCTAAATAATTTGTAGTAAATCCTACTTGATTATTCGTTACAATATGAATGGTTCCACCTGTTTTGTATCCATCTAACTGCGACATTTGAATTGTTTCATAAACAACTCCTTGACCCGCGATTGCAGCATCTCCATGAATTAAAACAGGACATACTTTTTTATAATCAGAGTTTAACTTGTGATCAACTTTTGCTCTTGCGATCCCCTCAACTACCGGGTTAACAGCTTCTAAGTGAGATGGGTTTGGTGATAAAGTTAAAACAAGATCTTTACCGTTTTTTGATTTTACAAACGATGTAAATCCTTGGTGGTACTTAACATCACCGTCAAAACGTTCATCTATTTCGAATTCCTTTCCTTCAAACTCCGAGAAGATATCTTTTGGTCGTTTTTCAAATATGTTTGTAAGCGTATTTAAACGACCTCTATGCGCCATTCCTACAACAAATTGTTCAACCCCGATGTCAGATCCCTTTTGAACCAGCGTATCTAAGGCAGGGATTAAAGCCTCTAGACCTTCTACAGAGAATCGTTTCTGACCAACGAATTTCTTACCTAAGAAAGATTCAAAGCCTGTTGCTTGGGTTAATTTTTTATAGATTTCAATCTTGCGATTTGCGTCGTATTTTGGTCTATTTTTTAATTCAATTGTTTGCTGAAACCATTTGATATGATTCGGCTCACGCATGTACATATATTCAATCCCAATTGATTGACAGTATGTTTCTTCAAGGTCTTGAATAATTTCTCGAAGTGTAGCTGGACCAATTCCAATATTTTCACCTGCTTGAAAAACCAAATCCATGTCGCCTTCCTCCAAACCGAAGTTTGTGATATCAAGGGAAGGGGTATAAGTTCTTCGTTCTCTTACAGGGTTGGTTTTTGTGAACAAATGACCACGGTTTCGATAACCATCAATCAGATTAATCACTTTAAATTCTTTTCGGAAATTCTCAGGAATTTCACCCCCATCTTCAAAGCTGGTTCTAGCGAAGTCAAATCCTTCAAAGAATTTTCTCCACCCTAAATCAACACTTTCAGGGTCTTTCATGTACGATTTGTACAGATGGTCTATAGCGTTTACATCCGCGTTGCCAACATATGATACTTTATCCATTATTTCTTGTGCACAGTTTATGGAATCCCAAATTTAGACAATTTGAACACTTAGCACCACTAGATTCAGGAAAAAAGATAGATAATCTGTTAGATTTTTAAAATTTGCTCCTTAAATAGACTTTGTATGCTTCTCTTCTCAGAATTACTTCTGCTAAATTGTAATGATATGTTCCTGGATTTTGATGAATTGTTGCGATTACATGTTCAGGAATATCGATAAGATATAATAATTGTGAAACTTGCGAATGCATTGTGTTTTCTACTTCCTCAAGGATGGATGTTAGTTGTACACATAGACTATCATGAACATTAGATTTGTCAATTTCTTCTATTGAGATCTGTAATTCTGTTACTTGTGAAAGGTCTTTATTAATTTGTTCAATGGTTTTAGTAATAAAATTAGTTTCATTAAACGCTTTAATCAATTTACCACCAGTAAAGTTTAACCACAAATTTGCTTCCATCAGATTTAATACTCTATCTAATCAAAGATACAAAACCATGGAATACGCGAAGAACACCTCCTGTTTCTTGTACTTTAACTACGTATGTATAAATTCCATCTGTGGCATTTAGTCCGTGTTTTGTTTTACCATCCCAGCTTAAAAGATCTTCATGAAACTCATGTACTTGTTCTCCCCAGCGATTAATCACGAATCCTGATTCTAAATACCCGCCGGTAATTGAAATTTCAAAAAGATCATTAATCATATCGTTATTTGGAGTAAACACATTTGGAATAAATACATTGAAATCGGGAGTTTCGCAATTTCCAAAACTGAATGTATAAGTATTGGTAACAGCACAGCCGTTGACATCTGCGTATTGTTCTTCTACATATTCTGACTCGAAATAATAATCACCATTAAATTCAATTGTATCGCCATGGCATTCATTGAAAACAAGATCGATTGGATTTGTTTGGTGCCATGAGTAATTTATTGTGTGTGTGCTATCGCAACCTTGTTGATCAATAAAGGTTTCCGAATAAGTTCCAGGTAATGAATATACTTGACCGTTTACCGTAATATAATCATCAGGACAAGTTATAAAGTTTTCACTTGTTAGTTGAGGAGTGCATCCATCACTTACAATAATTTCAATACACTCTTGATCGGCACAAATTCCTGAACCCACAGAGTAGCAAATTTCAAATGTTCCAACCCCAGCTAATTGAGGGTCAAACAATCCTGATTGAGAAATACAGCTTCCGCAATCTGAAGTCCAATTACCACCAGTCTGAACACTTGAAAATTGAATTGCAGGATCTGTTGTTAAAAACGGGCCGGATGTATTAATAGTTGCATCTCCTGTGACACCACCTGCAATTATTGTTTCATTCGAAGATACGGTACAGCCTAAGTTATCCGTAACAGTAAGTGAGTAATTACCTGGGCAAAGGTTGGTTATGTTTTGTGTGACTTCTGAGTTGCTCCATGAAAAGGAATAAGGAGTTGTTCCACCTGAAGGCGTAGCGGTGATTTCGCCATCGCAAAGGCCATCACATGATTCTTGTGTTGGGCTTAGATTCAATTGCAACGAACTTCCTGTATTTGAAACAGTGACCTGTTCAGAGATTGTACACCCCGCATCATCAGTAACTTCTACAGTGTAAGTGGCGGCACATAAATTATTTATAGTGGTTGTCGTTTCTGCGGTGGACCAAAGGATTTGATATGGCGCTGTTCCGCCGCTTATTGAAATAGTTGCTGTTCCTGTACAAGTTGTATTACATCCTGTTGGTGTTGAGCTTATTGTTATCGCTAATGGATTAGATATTCCACATTGTGGATTCATTGCCGAAATCCAATTTCCATTTTGAGTGTTATTGTAAACTCCAGGTGTTTCATCGTTCGGAACACTACCAAGTGTCCAATTGGCCTGCGTAAATGAATTATCATCCACAGAATTTGTCATTGAGAATACACTGCCTGACGCAGAGGCAAAAGTGATTTGAGTATTCATGTTGTTGTTTCCCCAACTTATTGAATGGTTTGGAGTTCCACTAGTAATTGAATTTCTAATTTGAAATGAATCGTTAGAGTTAGACATTGCAATTTGCGACCAAGTTCCATTTCCTGCGATCCAATTAGCAGCAGCGGGATAGGTATTTACAGAACTAGAAGGAGAAATACTTTGTCCTTCAAATAAAACGGAGTTAATTGGTATAACTAATGCACAATTTCCATCGGTCATAGTAAGGTCGTCCGGCGGTATCGAAGTATTAACATCGGTATTATTATACACAAGAATTAACGTACCTTGAGGAATACAGCTCCAAAACACGTCGTCGGCAAAACGAACAGCTCCAGTTGCAATTCCAGTACCACTACCTGCGGCGAAATACCCATTGTTATCGTCAATTACTACTCCTCGTAAGTCAAGACAAGGAACATTTGAAAGACATGTTGGGCTGCCTGCTACTACAAACTCAACATATTCTTTTGCTGCAGAACCCTGAGAAATTTCATTAATTAATAGTTGTTGTGAAAACGAAGTAAAGGAAATAAAAACGAACGTTAATCTTATCAGTTTTGAAACAAACATGTTCAATAAAAAGGTCAATATAATAAAAGCTGGTTTCGGTAAATTCAATTTACTTCAAGGAGAACAACTTCAATTTGAGTACAAAGTTAAGACATACGGTTCAGTTTAAATGGAATTAAATGTTAACGTTTAATTAATTCCACTTCCTGCTTCAAAATCTTTTTCTGGCGACATAAAACTTAAATTCCCTTTTGCGTCTTCTGCCATTAAAATCATTCCTTGAGATTCTACACCACGAATTTTTCGAGGAGGTAAATTCATTAATACAGTAACGGTTTTACCGATTACTTCCTCCGCAGTGTAATGTTTAGCAATTCCAGATATGATTGTTCGTTTATCGATTCCAGTATCAACAGTAAGTTTTAGTAATTTATCCGCTTTTTTTACTTTTTCCGCTTCCAGGATTGTTCCAAGTCTTAAGTCCATTTTCGAGAACTCTTCAAATGAAACATCATCTTTTTGAGGTTCAAATACTGTTTCAACTGTTTTTGTTGCTTCTAACTTTTCAACTTCAGCTTCAACCATGCTGTCTTCTATTTTTTGAAATAGAATCGTCGGTTTTTGTGTAATATGACCAGAATTCAAAAGGTCAATTTTACCTGCTTCATTCCATTCTGTTGTTTTAAAATCTAAGAATTCAGAAAGCTTTTCGGCTGTTGCAGGCAAAAAGGGTTGCAATACAATACTCAAATTCGCTGTAATTTGTAGCGCAATATTCATTATTGTCTCTACGCGAACAGGGTCTGTCTTAATCAACTTCCATGGTTCCATATCAGCCAGATATTTGTTACCAAGTCGAGCTAGATTCATTGCTTCTGCTTGAGCTTCGCGCAATTTGTATTTGTAGGATAAATCGGCAATTTTACCAGGTATTGCTGCAATCTGGTCAATGACTTCCTTGTCGTATTCGCTAAGGCTTCCTGCAGCAGGAACTTTACCGTCGTAATATTTTTGTGTGAGAACGAGTGCTCGGTTAACGAAATTGCCAAGGATGTCTGCCAACTCACTATTAACACGTGTTTGGTATTCCTTCCAAGTAAACTCACTGTCTTTTGTTTCAGGTGCAATTGAAGTGAGGACGTATTTTAACTCATCAATTTTGTCAGGATAGCTTTCTATATATTCATGCAACCAAACAGCCCAATTTCTAGAAGTGGATAATTTATCGCCTTCTAAATTCAAGAACTCATAGGCTGGAACATTGTCCGGAAGAATCAAGCCTTCATGTGCTTTCAGAAGAATAGGGAAGATTATGGCATGAAAAACAATGTTGTCTTTACCAATAAAATGGACTAGTTTTCTATCTCCAGTCCAGTAATCCTTCCAATCTTTATTGTTATCTAAAGCCCACTGTTTTGTTGCTGAGATGTAACCAATTGGGGCGTCCAGCCAAACATATAATACTTTACCGTAACCTCCTTCAACTGGAACTTTAACTCCCCAGTCTAAATCGCGGGTCATAGCGCGTGGACGTAATCCACTATCAATCCACGACATACATTGTCCGATTACTTGGTTTCTCCATTTTGAAGGGTCGTGTTGTTTAACACCATCAATAGTTCCTTCTTTAATCCATTCTTTGAGCCAAGTTTCATGATTTTGCATCGGTAGATACCAATGCGATGTCGTTCTCATTACGGGGGTTTTACCACTCAATGTTGATTTCGGGTTGATTAAATCCGTTGGACTTAAAGCTGAACCACATTTTTCACACTGATCGCCATAAGCATTTTCATTTTTACAACTAGGACAAGTCCCAGTAATGTATCGATCAGCTAAAAACTGATCATATTCCTCATCGTAATATTGCTCACTCGTTTCCTTTGTGAATTGATCTTTATCGTCTAAAACTTTGAAAAAATCTTGCGCAGTCTCATGATGGATTTCACTTGATGTTCGATGAAAAATATCAAATGAGATATCAAAATCATTGAAAGCTTTTCCGATGATACTGTTGTATTTATCTACTATTTCTTGAGGTGTAATTCCTTCTTTTTTAGCGCGCAACGTAATTGCTGCACCATGTTCATCGCTACCACAAATGAAAGCAACATCATGGTTGTTCATGCGTAAAAAACGTACAAAAATATCAGAAGGTAAATATACGCCTGCGACGTGTCCTAGATGGAGGGGGCCGTTAGCATAAGGCAATGCTGCCGTAACGGTGTATTTTTCTTTTGTCATTTCGAAATGATGAAATTAATTGACGCAAAGTTACTAAAAGCCTTTGATGCTAGCTAATAATAAGAAGTGGGAATGTTTGCTCTAATTTAAAGTTCTCTTTCGGACTCAACGAAACGAATATCAAATTCTTCCAATTCTGCTAAAATTGGTGTGTAGATTTCTTTTTCTACAGGTAAAGTGACTCCCTTTTTATGGAGTTTACCAGTTAAAATCATCTTGGCACATATTGCAGCAGGAATTCCTACGGTATTTGACATGGAAGTGTACATTTGATCTTCTCCTATGTTCACCATATGTGATGAAATAGCAAATTTCTTGTTGTTTAATTCATATTCAAATTGGTGAACCATCACCAACATGTCTTTATCTTTTGGTTCTAATGACAATTTAGCAACAAGAATTTTTTGAAGTACTTGGGCCGGTGTAGCATTTTCCATTTCTAATAAAGGTTCGTCTTTAAACAGATCTAACCATTCAAAACGATCGTATGTTTCCATACGCTCTGGTCGAAGAAAGTCTTTGAATTTCTCTTCAACCGTTTTACTTTCGTCGTATGGTAAAAATGCATTAAGGAATTTTCGAGGAGTTAATCCATGGGTGTTAACCAAAGCGTATGTATCGTCTGTCATACCTAACTCAATAAAGACATCCCATGCTTTGCAATAACCAGGACGTCTCAATGTACCTCTAAAAATGGTTGGAATATCCTCCAAACCGTATGTTTTTCTGTAAGAAAGTGAATCTCTATTGGCGTAACCTACGAAATCACCATATCCCTCCACAGAAATTTCGTCCAAACGACCAAATAGCCGGTTATAAGGAATGTATTTGTATTGACCGTTTCTTATAAATGACGCCGCACCACCTTGTCCGGCTAAAACTACATTTCTAGGATTCCACGTGAACTTATAATTCCAAGGATTATTATCACTTTCAGGTGCGATTAATCCACCGCAAAAAGATTTGAAGCTAGTAACCGTACCTCCTTTTGATTTAATCTCATTGATGATTTTCATGGCGCTCATGTGATCAAGACCTGGGTCAACACCTATTTCATTCATGATTACAATTCCTGCATCTTTCGCTGCTTGATCAAGTGCACGCATTTCTGGTGAGATGTATGATGGTGTAATCAAGTTTGTCTTTAATTCAATGCAATCTTTAGCAACATCGATATGGAACCTTGCTGGTAACATTGAAATTACTAAATCTGCCTTTTCAATTTCTGGTCTTCGTTCGTCAGAGTCTAATGCATTAAAACTTAATGCAACACCATTTACGTGACCATTTATTTTAGACTTAACCAAGTTGATATCTTGATCAACAATCCGCACTTCCCACTCGTGATTTACAGAGTTTTCTAATAGATATCTTATAAGTGATGATGCTGATAGTCCAGCGCCGAGTACGAGAATATTTTTCATATATAAACTTGATTTATATCAAATGTATACAATGAAATGGCCGATTCAAAACGTTAAATAAAAAACTTTTGAATCGGCAGAATGTTAAAAATATAAATTAGAACTCCAAGTGTATGAATTAATCGCGGGCCTTAATAAATTTCATTGTTTCCGTATTTCCTAAATCATCTTTGAGGAGTACATAGTAAACACCAGATTCTAAATCTCTTAGGTCTATTGAGATGAATTGATTAATGGTATAGTTTGATTTTTGTATCGATCTACCAGTTTGGTCAACAATTGAAATAGCTAATTGACTTCCTTGTGCATTTTCGATTCTCAAATTTAGATTTTCTTTAGTTGGATTTGGGAATAGCACTATAGTTCCTATGGTCATTTCTTCAATAAACGTCATGCCATGGTACAATTGGTCTGAAGTTGCAATGCAGCCATTCGCTAAAGTTACCTCTACGTGATAATGTCCTGTGGATGTTGCTAAATAATCTTGTGAGTTTGAACCGGGTATTGGGTTATTTTGGAAAAACCATTGGTATGATACTCCTGTAACAGTTGAAGAAAGTAAGTCGTCAACCGCAGTGATATCGACATCTGGGACTGGTAGCATATTCGTTTGAATTGCAGGAGAGGTACAACTAGTCATTTCACCATAAACAAAATGCGAACTTGATTTACTAGCTTCAACAAACGTTACTCCGTCCAATGAATTAATATGTTCAGGTGAATTAATCAATATACCAGTCGTTAAGCCTAATTGCTCTTCGTTATTATTTCCAAAACCAAAGACAGAGTTGTCATTTCTTAACACAAGTGTTGTATACTGACCAGTTGAAACAGCTTTTACTCCAGAAATTGGAACTTCAATTGGAGAAAGTTGATCGCTAAAGTTCCCTTGACCTAATTGACCAAAGGCGTTTCCACCTGTAGCAAAAATTTTATCTCCTTTTGTTTTAAATATACTATGGTTTGCACCTCCTTGGGCATTGGATACATCACGCATTGGAGATAATGTAGGAGTAAGTCGATTTACTATGTCATTCAAACCAAGTTGCCCCGATCCATTATTTCCCCATACATACAAGTCTCCAAGATTATCGATGGCAAAACTATGGTATTCGCCAGCTCCGATACTGACAATATTGCTTAGTGATGTCACCTCTGTGAAATCTAATAAGGTTGTTAGATTACCATGTCCTAATTGGCCATGTGCATTGTTTCCTGCAGTCCATACCGTACCATCATTCTTTAAAAGCACGAAATGATTTAAACCTCCCGCTACCGTATCAACATCAGAAATTGTTGCATTCAAAAATGGAAAGTTAATCACTGAGGTATTACCCGTTCCCAATTGACCTTCATCGTTGTTCCCCCACACATATAATTCTCCTGAATTGGTTACCGCCATTGAACTGGTTTCAGAAGTGGCAATGGTTTTTACATTACTCAAAGTAGGAACGATGTTAATAACGTTGGTACTCGTATATGTGC
This sequence comes from Crocinitomicaceae bacterium, assembly GCA_041596895.1. Classification (GTDB taxonomy): domain Bacteria; phylum Bacteroidota; class Bacteroidia; order Flavobacteriales_D; family Crocinitomicaceae; genus UBA4466. The sequence goes on from JBFHHS010000007.1 coordinate 29,473, forward strand.
CATCTCCTAATTGTCCCTCTGAGTTATTTCCCCAGCTATATACGGTGCCTGCATTGGTTCTAGCAAGAACAAAATCGTAACCTGCGGAAAGTTCAGTGATATCTGTAGCGTTTAATGCATTTGTCGGCACTACACTATTTACGTTATCTCCATGTCCGAATGATCCATTGGAGTTCTGACCAACTGACCAAACTGCACCAAGTCCACCAGAATTAATGGCTAATGAATATAGCCCCGTATTAAATACAGTTAAAGACGTGTCTGTTTCTCCTGTTAGAATGTTCCCATTTAAATACCATTGATTACCATAGTCTGAGCTACTAAGTAGTACTACGGAATCACCCTCACAAAACGTCGCGTTGGTTAAGTTCGTAATAGTGGCCTCAGGGATGATGTTCATTATAATGTAATCCGAGAATGGTTGTGTGCAACCAGTTGTGTTGTTGAATCCAGAAACAGTAACTTCATCAAGATCACTTAATGTTGTTGAAGAATATGTGTTTGTTGGCCCAAAGGTACCATTTGGAATGCCATTGATATAGAACAAGTATTGACTTGCACCTCCAGCGGTGAATGTTACATTTTCGTTTTCACATACCATAGAGGAAGGCGAAACATCTAATGTTAAATCCATTGTGTGCACGGTAAAAGTGATTGAATTTGGTGATGACGCACAGTCTCCATTGTATCCCAGTATGTCAATAACATCGCCATCTTCCAGTGTGTTAATTACTAATGCTGGATTTGTAGAATTTTGAATTTCAATTCCATTTAAGCTAAAAACATATGAATTCGCTCCAGCTCCAGTAATAGTGGTTAAGTCGCCCAAACATATTGTGGTTCCGGCACTCGTACTTGAAGTTAAATTTGGATAAGAATATACAACAAAAGTAAAGTCTTCAAGAGCTGTTGTAGCACAGCCATTGGTAATTCCACTTACTGAAACTACATCACCATTTATCAATGTTCCTGTATAGTTTGGATTGTTTGTCACTCCACCCACCGGTGCTCCGTTTACCATAAATTGATATTCTGTTGCGCCTGATGCAACTAAGTCTGAGTTTTCACCTACACATAAAGTCGTGTCTTCATTGTTTGTTAAGTTTACTACAGGGTAGTTGTAAACTGAGAAGTTGAAAGTAGGTGAAGATGCAAAGCATCCCGAAGTAGAGCCAACGACACTCACATCATCTCCATTTACCAAAGTACTCGAAGAGAATGTGTTTGTTGATGAAGCATTCCCTTGTGAGATTCCATTTACAAAGAATTCATATTCATTACTCCCGGAAGCGGTAAAATCTACAAGATCTCCAATACAAATGTTTTGGTCTAAGTCTGAACTGGTTAATCCAACAATTGGATTTGGATTTACGGTTATGGGAGTATAGGCTAATTCGTTTGTACATCCATCCACTGATGTTGCAATTACAGATACTACATCATTATGAGTAAGGTTATTAAAAGTAATGTTATCAACAGGTGATGGAGTTCCTTGGGAAATACCGTTAATTTCGAATTGAAACAAATCACCTCCAGAACCTGTGAAAGTTACTGCTTCACCTTCACAAATAATATTATCTAAGTCTGAAGAAACTAAATTTGCTGTTGGGAAACCATTCACTGTAATGCTAATAGAGGTAGAACTAATACAATTTGATTGTTCTCCTATTATGTCAATGTTATAAGTTCCAGTGTTAAACCCTGTTGAGTTTATTGTGTTTGTAGTGGATGAAGGGCCTTGTGATATTCCATCTACAATGAACTCATAATTATCTGCACCACTAGCAGTGAAATCAACAGAAGCATCTGCGCAAAATACATTGTCGATATCAGTGCTTGAAACACCAATAACAGGTATGGGATTTACAGCAGTTATTATTGAGTTTGAGTTACTAGGACAAGAAAGTGTTGTTCCCGTAATTTGAACTGTTTGACCATCAGTTAGACTGTTCGTAGAGAATGAATTTGTTGTTGACATCGCGCCTTGAGCAACACCATCGACAAAAAATTGAAACATGTCACTTCCGACACCGGAGAAAGTTATTGATTCACCAGCACAAATAGTATCATTAACATCTGAACTCGATAAAGTAATAACTGGTATTGGATTTACAGTAACATTAATTGTTGTTTGACTTGTATCACTACATCCATTAAAAGCCGTTCCAATTATATAAATTGCATTTGAACCACTTGCTAAAACCGGGTTAAATGAGTTTGAAGCTTGTGGCCCCCCTTGTAAAGTTCCATTGACGTATAATTCATATGAATTTGCGTTTGCCCCAGTAATTGTAATTGGGTCACCTTCACAAATTATGTTGTCTGGATCATTGGAAAAAACACCAACCGTTGGAATCTGTAACACATCAAAAGTTAAATTA
>JBFHHS010000008.1:0-29706 GCA_041596895.1 Crocinitomicaceae bacterium
ACTTTGAATTCCTGTTAAAATGCGTGCCATGAATTAATTGTTTCAAACGAAATTAATCATTTTGATATGAATATACATTAACCATAACTGTCAACGTTTGAATTTCTTATTTTTGACCTATGAGAATTGTCACAGTTATGTTTTCTTTATTCTGGAAATTGCATATTGCAATCGTATTTTTTGTGACGGCTATTGTATTTTACCCATTAATTTTTCCCTTACTCTTTTCAGACAAGTTAAAGAAACATACATTTAAATTTTTTGTCGCTTGGAGTTGGTGCGTGCGTATTTTTTGTATCTATTTTGTCATTAAAAAAGAGCAGAGCCCGCTGCCCAAAGGGCCCTATATTATAATCGCAAATCACATTTCATATTTAGATATTTTCTTGATGCCCTCAATATTACCTCAGGAGCGCTTTTTATTTTTAGGTAAAAGTGAGATTTTGAAATATCCATTAATCAAGACTTATTTCAAGCGATTGAATATTCCTGTATTTAGAAGAAACCCAGTAAAAGCTGCAAAATCATTAATTCGTGCAAAACAAGAAGTTCGTAAGGGTTGGTCTTTAGTTATTTTTCCAGAAGGAGGCATTCCCGACTACAACACACCAAAAATGGTTGAGTTCAAAGATGGAGCTTTTCAATTGGCAAAGAGTTGTCGTATTCCTATTGTACCTGTGACATTTACAAATAATCATAAGTTATTCAGTGATCCATCAAATACATTTGGACCAGCAAGACCAGGTGCAAGTCATGTATATATCCATCCATTCATCTCTGCCGAAGAGGTTAAGTCACTTTCTCAAGATGAACTTTCAAAAAAGTGCTTCGACATTGTTAATGGACCTATTAAAAAGCATTATCCAAATTTGAAGGATTAGTATTACCTTTGTTGTATCATGAAAATATCAGAAGAGACAGTAGATCATATCGCACACCTTGCTCGATTAGAGTTTGAGGGAGAAAAAAAGGATGCAATTCGAGTTGACTTGGAACGTATCGTTGATTTTATGGATAAACTTCAAGAAGTGGACACAGAGAATGTAGAACCGCTGATTTACATGACCAATGAGGTAAATCGTTTGCGTGATGATGAACCTAAAGTAACACTTACTCAAGAGGAGGTTCTAAAGAATGCGCCTAAAAAGGATTCCGATTATTTCAGAATCCCGAAGGTTTTAGATAAATAATCTAGTATCTATATTTAGACTTACTATAATCTGGAGTGAATCGTTCACTTTCAATTGCCGGAAATTTAGGGTCCATTTCTTTTAATGTGTCAACAAGAATACTTGCGGCAGTATAAAGCTTACCCCAATTGTGATTACATGGAATAATGTGCCATGGAATATCCGAACATTTATCAAATATTGTTTCATAAACATTCATAAAGTCATCCCAACGTTCACGTGTTTCCCAATCACCATCACTATGTTTCCAGTGCTTTTCAGCAGTATTGATTCTCTCTAGAAGCTTTTGTTCTTGTTTGTCGTATCCAACATTTAAATAACATTTAATGATTTTGGTACCATTAGCCTCTAAATGTTTTTCGAAATTATTGATTTGTTCATAGCGTTTTTCAATTGTTTCTTCATCAATGTATCCATAAACTGAAGGAACAAGGATATCTTCATAATGAGATCGATTAAAAACAGTGATAGAACCGGCAACAGGAGTACACTTATGAATTCTCCAAAGAAAATCGTGTGCAGATTCTTCATCGGTTGGTTTTTTAAAAGAATGCACATTCACCCAAGCAGGACTAATCTTCTTAAACAAGGTTCTTGTTAAACCATCTTTTCCTGATGCGTCCATTCCCTGAAGAACAAGTAGAACACTTTGTTTGCTCTCGGCATAAAGACGTTTCGAATATTCGTAAACGTCATCTAAAAGCTTGTCGGTTTCTTTTTTAATTTCTCCTTTATCCCAACTTGAATATCCTTCTGGATTATGCTTCTCTAACAATCCCATCTTTCTGTTATTTTAAAATAATATAAACTGGTAAATGATCCGAATAACCACCGTAGTATTTACGTCCACCGTAAGTAGAACTTGGTTTTTGTCCACCGTCCGCATAGGTGTAAATCAAATCGTTTTCACGTAAAATTTCAGAGTTGCTTTTAACAACACCCAATCCAGCGCTTTGATCATAAACGGATTGTGAAACAATGATTTGATCTAAAACAGCCCATTCTCTTTGGTATACGGAAGTACCTTCACCATTCGCATGATTATCGTAAAGCATGTTGATTAGGTCTCCTTCGTCTGCAAAACCAGATTCTTTAGCACGCAATACTTCTTCCAGGCTATCATCATCTGGATGGTCGTTAAAATCACCTAAAACAATGATATTAGCATCTGGATTATCAGCTAGAATGTCGTCTATTTTTTCCCTTAAAATTTCTGCTGCTTGCAATCTTTTATGTTCGGTTTCTTCTTTTCCCTCTCTTCTAGATGACCAATGATTTACAAAAATATGTGCTTCAACACCTCCTTTAAATTCACCAAACACATGTAAAATATCTCTGGTTTTAAAGTCGATGTTATACGATAACTTCACAGGGATCTTTTCCTTTTCAATTACTGTGAATGCATCTTGATCATATAATAATGCACAATCAATACCGCGTCTATCAGGTGAATTGTAATGAACGATACCATAATTGATATCTTCCATTCCATCTTCGTCGATAAGATCGTCTAGAACTTTGTAGTTTTCAATTTCAGAAAGACCGATAAGAATAGGTTTTTCTTCTATCATATTAATCGCATCACTGATACGATCAAGCTTTGTTTCATATCGATCTTCATCCCATTGGTATTCGCCATGTGGTGTAAACTGATCATCATCAGTTCGCGGATCATTTTTAGTATCAAAAAGATTTTCAACATTATAAAAAACAACTGCTCTACCTGAAACAAGTGATGTCGTTGAAGTTGTTTGATTGTGATCAACCATGTCTAAATTGTCTAGGTCTTGTTCAGCGAGTTCACACCCAAAAAATGTAAAAGCTGAAAGTGCTATTATTGCTAAGTTCTTCATATTATTTGATTCCGAAAACACCAAGAATTCCACGTGTAATTGATCCAATTAATCCGCCATTTCGTCCTTTAGTTAACGATGTAGTTACATCCTTAAATAATTTATCGCGTTCTCTTTTCTCTTTTTTCTCTGCGGCAATTTTTTCTTTTTTCAGGCGGGCAATTTCTCGTTCCTCCTCTCTGATGCGTTTTGCCTCTTCTTTTTTCAAGGCAGCCAATTCAGCCTCTCTGGCTTTATCTGTTTTTTCTTGAATTAACTTTTCTGCTTTATCCTGATCTGCTTGAAGTTTCTCCTGATGTTCGGCTGTTGCCGCTTTTTCAATTTTTCCAGTTAGAATTTCATACGCAGTTGTGCTATCAATTACTTCATTGTATTTTTTTGCAATTTGTGATTTAGAAACAAGTGCTTTAACTTCTTCTGGAGTTAAAATATCCATTCGAGTTAATGGGGCACGACAGACGGTTGCGGCAAGTGGTGTTGGTATACCTTTTTCGTTTAGGCCTGTTATCAATGCTTCACCAATACCTAGTTGAGTTATTAAATCTTCAGTCGTGTAGAATTCTGATATTGGATAATTTTCAGCAGCTTTCTTTATCGCTTTACGATCTTTTTCTGTGAATGCTCTTAACGCATGTTGTACTTTTAATCCGAGTTGTGCGAGTATGTCATCCGGAACATCGGTTGGGTTTTGTGTACAGAAGAACACACCTACCCCTTTAGAACGAATCAGCTTTACGATTACTTCTAATTGATCTAATAAGGCAGAGGAGGCTTCCTCAAAAACAAGGTGAGCTTCATCAATAAAGATGCATAATTTAGGCTTGTCAGAATCGCCCTCTTCAGGAAACGAACCATATATTTCTGCCAACAAACTTAACATGAAGGTCGAGAACAATTTAGGTTTACTTTGAATGTCCATAAGACGAACGATAGAAATGATACCATTTCCGTTTTCATCCCTGCGCAATAAATCTTGAGGGTCGAAAGAACGTTCACCGAAAAAAGTTTCAGCTCCTTGTTGTTCTAACTCAATTACCTTACGCATGATAGTGTTTACTGTCGAAGATGAAACCTGTCCATATTCTTCAGTAATTTTTTCTTTTCCTTCGTTTACAACATATTGCAGAACCTTACGTAAATCTTTGAGGTCGACTAAAGGAAGTTTCTGACTATCACAGAAAACGAAAATCAAAGATATGACACTGCTTTGAGTATCATTCAGCCCTAAAATTTTGGAAAGTAAAACAGGACCAAATTCAGTAACGGTAGCTTTTAATTTAACACCGTCACCATCAGATAAGGTCATTAATTCAACAGGCAATGGCATTGGTTCATATGGCAGGCCAATTGCTGCATGACGCTTTTCAATAAAACCATTCATAGAACCTGGTGCAGCAAGTCCACTTAAATCACCCTTGATGTCCATCAATAAAGAAGGCACTCCTTTTTTCGATAATTGTTCGGCAATTACTTGAAGTGATTTTGTTTTTCCTGTACCTGTGGCTCCTGAAATTAAACCATGACGGTTTAATGTTTTCAACGCGATTTTTACATGGGTATTTGGCACCGCTTTTCCATCGAGCATTGCACCTCCTAGCGTTATTGAATCTCCTTTATACGTATAGCCAGAATTAATCTGTTCCTGAAATTTTTCCAATTTTGACATAGCCTAAAATAAATAAAGAGGAGAAATTCTCCTCTTTATAAAGTTATAATATTGTTTTAATTCAAGTTGGTGATGTGAATTATTTACCGAAAAATTTTCCGATTAAACCTCCAATTCCGCCACTTGATTTATTACCATCTTTAGCGTTGTTATCGTCGCCATCAAACATATCAGTTAAGTTACCTAACATTCCAGCGATACCACCTTCATCGTTTTTCCCTTCAGCCGATAATTTACTTGTTACGGTATTCATGATTCCAGGAAGAGCTCCTTTCACTTGATCAGCAACACTTTCTGGTAATCCAACTTTTTTAATTAATCCTTCTAAGAAGTCATCTTCAACTTCTTTAGCCATTACATTATCATCGTCTGTGTTATCGTTCTCTGATAACAAACTCGACATTTGTTTTGGGTTTTTTTGATATTTATTTTTAATAGAATCTACTGCTTGGTTTGCTACAGATTTTGCTTGTTCTTCTGAAACACCAAACTTATCTAAAAGTCCTTTTACAGAGTCGTTCTTTAAAATGTCATTAACATCGATCATTCTTCTATATTTTAATTATTGGTTGCTTTTTCTAAGCACATTCTGTGCCATGAATTTTTTTAAGATTACAATGTACTAAAATTCCCAGTTATAATCTGCAATATCAGTCAGGCAAGCACTTAGCAAGTCAATACTACCTTTAATGTCATCTTTATGTGCCATTTCAATTACTTGATGAAGGTGACGCGTGGGTATAGAAACTGCTCCAGCGATTGAACCTCCTTCCGTCATTCGTTGAATTCCAGCAGTATCTGTACCACCAGCAGTTAATATTTCTGGTTGCCATTTAATATTGTGTTTGTCAGCTGTTTGCTTCATGAATTTCACCATTCTATAATCACAGATTGTAGAAGCATCCATGATTTTTATTGCTGTTCCAGCCCCCAACTCGGTAATCATTTCATGCTTCGCTGCTCCAGGCAAATCAAACGCAATGGTTGTGTCTAACCCAAACCCGAAGTCAGGATTGATACGCATTGCAGATACATTTGCTCCACGAATCCCAACCTCTTCTTGCACGGTAAATACCCCATAAATATCATATGGTACTTTCTTGTCTTTTAATCCCCTTAAAGTTTCAATTAAGATAAAAACAGCCAAACGATTATCAAGTGATTTTCCATTGACACAATTTCCCAATTCAATAAATTCTCGTTCACGCGTTATTGAATCTCCAACATTAACAAGTGCCTTCACTTCATCAGCCGATAAACCAGTATCAATAAAATAGTCTTTTATTTTAGCCACTTTGTTTCGCTCTTCAGGAGACATAACGTGAATAGGTTTAGAAGCCATAACACCGATTACATCTTCCTTTCCATGAATAATTACTCGTTGAGCTGTCAAGGTTTTAGGATCAAAGCCTCCGAGTGTATGGAATCGAATAAAACCATTATCGTCGATATGCGTAACAATGAATCCAATTTCATCCATGTGTGCACCAATCATTACACGCTTATCGCCTGTTCCTCTTTTGATAGCATAAACATTCCCCATATTGTCGACTTCAACTTCATCTACCAAGTCTTTTACTTCGTTGATTACAAGTTCTCGAACTTTCTGTTCAAAGCCAGGAGCACCAGGAGTAGTGCATATTATTTTTAATAATTCTGTGTTTATTGACATGTTTTTTTTCTTTGATCACTAAAGGTAATAATCCTTTTTTGATGATTAACTTTGTATTATGAACAGATTTGTGTTTTTGGTGATTTTCATTATTGTTGGGGTTTCAATAACGTATTATTATATCCAACCAAAAGAGAAAGAGTTAGGGGTTATTAATCCGGTAGATTTAGAACCAGAGATGGTAGATGAATCATTATTACTTGAGCGAAAAGGGTATGGTCACACGATAGGCGATTTTTCATTTAAAGACCAAAACGGTAAAACAATTACGCAAGCGGATGTGGATGGTAAGGTTTATGTTGCTGAGTATTTTTTCACTACATGCGGATCGATTTGCCCAATAATGAATAAGCAGATGCAACGTGTTCAAAAGGCGTACATCAGAGAGGCAGATCTTAAAATATTAAGTTTTACGGTTAATCCAGAGGTTGATACGGTTGAACAAATGAAGCGCTATGCAACTGAACATGGTGCCAATGATGATCAGTGGCATTTCCTGACGGGTTCGAAGGATGATTTATATAGCCTTGCTCGTAAGTCGTTTTTTGTATTGAAACCTGCTGAGGCAGAAAATTTAGGCGATGCGGGGAGTGACTTTATACATACGAACAATTTTGTTTTGGTGGATAGACAACGTAGAATTAGAGGTTACTACGACGGTACATCAACAACAGGAGTGGATTCGTTAATTTATGATATCAGTAGGTTATTGAAAGAAGATTAATTGGTTAATCTATCCGTGATCTCATTTCCGAATCTTTGAAAATCACGGTACAAGTGAACCCATTCTCATTTGAATATTCAACTGAACCGTGTAATTGTTTTGATAATCGTTTCACTAGTTTTAGTCCTAAACTATTTGCTTTTTCAAAACTGAAATCAGCTGGTAATCCTTTTCCATTGTCTGAAACACTGAGTTGAAACACACCGCTTTGGTTTGTTTTTTTCATGGAAATATTTAACTGCTTGTTTTTAGGGTCAAATCCGTATTTAAATGCATTTGATACCAATTCATTTAGAATTAATCCGACGGGAATAGCAGTATCAATATCAAGAGTCATTTCATCCGTGTGAATTGAAATTTCTGGAGGACTTTTTTCCGAATACGAATTGGATATTTCTTGTATTAATGTTTTAATATAAGATTCAATATTAATCTCGAGCTCTTCATTTTGATATAATGCTTGATGAATTAATGCCATAGATTTTATACGATTCTTTCCTTCTAGCGCACGTTCTTTCGACTGCTCATCTTCACTCTTACGAGCTTGTATATCGAGTAGACTTGTGATGATTTGAAAATTATTTTTTACACGGTGGTGGACTTCCTTTAATAACAATGCTTTCTCGGCTTCTTTTCTTTCTAGAGCTTCATTTTGAGCTTTAATTTTTTCATTTCTCAATGACAATTCATTTGACTGTTTTCGTTTTTGAAGAAACATAAAGAATACAATAAGTAATCCTCCACCAACTAGACCAATAATGATGGCTAAAAGTTTTGAAGTTTCCTTTTCATGAAGGATTTCAGCATCTTTTTTAGAAACAATTTCATTGGACTTATAATTTGCTAGCGTTTGAGATAACTCTGAAGAATAAATAGATTGACTAAGCTGGGTAGTAACATCTTTATAGTAGAGCGCCTCTTTGTAAAATTGATGAGCTTCCAAAGCTTCCGAATTCTCCCTAGTAATTTGGTACAATTCAATGGAGTTAATTTTATCTGCTTGAGCCATTGAATACGTAGTATCGCAGAATTCAACCAAATTTTTAACCTTAAATTTGTCAAAAATGACTTGTGCCGTAACTGATTCTAGATCAATACCTCCTAGGTATTTGGCATAGAGTGAATAACTTTGAGCTTTCGTTTTTTCATTATTATATAGGAAATCTAATAATTCATTAACACGGTCAGAATTTGAACCTTGGTAAACATATGCATCAATTAAATGAACAATAGTACCAATGAAATAATCGGATTTTTGTTTTCTATTATACTCAAGTTTTAAAGATTCTTCACTAACCGCAATATATTCTTTGAGCTTTCCTTCCTCCATTAGGAAATCGGATTTATGATAAAGGGAAAGTATAATTAATGAAGTGTCTTTTAATAATCGTGAATTCGATTCAAGTTGTTTGCAAATCTTCAGTCCTCCTTCTAAATCTTTTTGAATAACCGCTAATACTGCACGGTGAGAGTCTGCCAAGACCTGTGCTTTTATAACCTCTTTATTTGAAGGATTAAACTGAGCAATATATTTTTCTAACTCAGCATGAATTGAGTTTGCTTCATCTAAAAATGTTTCATTACGAAGGTTTGTAATTTGATACCATTTTATCTGAACAAAATCTAGATTAATTTTTTCTTTTGATAACGGCAATGGAACGTTTGTTTTGATAAATCGATTTAAACGTTCATAGTTAATGTTTGGGCGACTATTAATCCGTTGTATAAAAAAGGAAAGGTCCGCATATGAGTTTTCGTTCTGTTCAGCCAACCTTTTGAGCAATGAAAAATAACTATCATCTGATGACGTTTTTTTGATAAGTAACAAGGCAGAATCACGCTTGTTAATTAAAATATAATTCTCAATATCTGCGGTTGTTTTGTCCGTTTGAGTGATCCCAAAATTCAACCACAAAATAGAAGATAAAATAAAAATGAATTTAAGCACGCTCATTAATTCTCTGATTCTAATTCCTTTAATATTTCATTTACATCTTCTTCTGTCGATGTCAATTTTGATTTACAAATTTTAATAAGTTCAGAGGCGCGCTTTACTTTTATACTTAATTCATCCACAGTAATTTCACCATCTTCGATGTCCGCAACGATTTGCTGTAGTTCTTCAAATGCTTCAGTGTATTTTATTTCTTTACTCATTTTCTTTTGACTTTATCGTTGAGATTAATTTAAAGGTACTAGTTTTTGTGATGATTTCATCGCCAACTTCTACGGAGTTGTTTTCGCCGATCGTTTTACCATTAACTGTAGTTATCGAGTACCCACGTTTTAGAACATTAATAGGATCCATCAGTTTAATGGATTGAACCATCCCTTCAAGTTCTTTTGATTTGATACTGAAGAGTAGATTAATATCATGTGAAAAACCGTCCTGTATGCGTTTAATCGAGTCCTTTTTGCGTTGAAGTAAATATTTACTTGAACTCACTGATTGCTGTTCCAAACGATTTACTTTTTTACGATTGAAATATAGATTTTCACGCACCTCATTTTTAAGTAATCGCCCTTTTTGAAGAAGGATGTGACTTGTATTTGTTAAATATTGCTTGGTCAAGTGTCTAAACGCTTGGGATGTTGTTCCAAACTGAGATCGTTCTGCGGCTAGACTACTTTTTGCCAAAACTCTTATGTTCTTGATGGCGTCATTGACAGGAGTAGAAAAATTATGGAATGCTTGAATTAGAAAATCTCCAAGCTCAGTGGGTGTTATCGAATTTCTAAAAGAAATCATTTCCGCCACAGTTAAGTTTGTTGAGTGACCGATTCCTGTTAGAACCGGAATAGGAAATGTAGCAATGGCCTTACATAATTCGTATTCGTTGTAGCACGAAAGTCCAACTTCACCACCGCCACCACGAACAATTACGACAGCATCAAAATGACTTTGCACCTTTTTGATGGTATTCAGCTGTTCAATAATTGAATTCGAAGCATTATCTCCCTGCAGGTATGCTGGGAATAGCATTGTAAAGAATTTATATCCCCAATTATTCGTCTCAATCACTTGCATAAAATCTGAGAGCCCTTTACTAGATGCAGCTGAAATTACTGCTATACGTTTTGGAAGCAAAGGAAAATCCAAATTTTGATTGGAGTTTATTACTCCTTCTTTTTGGAGTTTCTTCAGTGTTTCTTGACGTTCTCGCTGCAATTCTCCTAGTGCATAATTTGGATCTATATCCATAATCTGCAAACTCATGCCGTAGGTTTCATGGAAACTCACTTTTACCTTCATCAACAATGTCGTATCATCTTTTAAGGGCTCCTTAACAACTTCAATGAATCGCTTATTGATTCGTTCAAAATTATGGTTCCAAATACTCCCACTTATTTGCGCCACAATTTTACCATCTTCCTTTTGTAACAACTCAGGAAAACAGTGCCCGCTTGCAAATCGATTTAACTTATGCATTTCAACTTTAACCCAATAAAATTGTTGATAGCGTTCTTCAATCGTCTTTCTTATTGAAGAAACAACTTGCTTTAAAGTGAAGACTTTTTGATTGTCAGACATGGTATAAAGTTAATGGAATTAAAAGAGATTTATACTTTTTACAAAGTTGCTAACTTTGCATCCTTAAAACTTCATTAAATGCAAGATATACACACATACGATTTTAAAGGAAAAAGAGCGCTGATTCGGGTTGATTTTAATGTTCCATTAGATAAAGATACATTGGAAGTTACTGATAACACAAGAATCAGAGCTGCAATGCCTACAATTAAACATATCCTAGGAAAAGGAGGAAGTGTTGTTATTATGTCGCATTTAGGTCGACCGAAAGATGCTTCAGAACCTCGTTTTTCTTTAAAAAATATTGTAAGTCATACTTCAAACGTTCTGGGCGTTGACATTAAGTTTGGTGGAGATTGTGTTGGAGCGGATGCACTTAAGATGAGTTCTGAATTGAAGCCAGGTGAAGTGATGATGCTGGAAAATGTCCGTTACTACAAGCAAGAAACTACAGGTACCGAGAGTTTCGCTGAAATTCTTTCCAAGCATGGAGATGTGTACGTAAATGATGCTTTTGGTACAGCTCACCGGGCACATGCCAGCACAACGGTTGTAGCTAAGTTTTTTCCAAATGATAAAATGTTTGGATTCTTGATTGAAGGTGAAATTAAAAGTGTTGATAAAGTATTAAATAGTACTGAAAAGCCATTGACGGCAATCGTTGGTGGTGCAAAAGTATCTTCAAAAATTACAATCATAGAACGTTTGTTAGATAAAGTGGACAACCTAATCGTTGGTGGTGGAATGGCATACACGTTTGTTAAGGCAAGCGGAGGAAAGGTTGGAAATTCTTTGGTTGAAGATGATTACCTTGAAATGGCTACTCGAATTATCAATGAAGCAAAAGCGAAGGGGGTAAATTTATACATCCCAGTAGATACAGTTATTGCTGATGCTTTTGATAATAACGCCAATAGAAAAGAAGTTGCTATTGATGAAATTCCTGATGGTTGGATGGGACTGGATGTTGGTTCTGAAACAGCGAAAGAATGTGCTGAAATTATTTCTAATTCACGATTAATCTTGTGGAATGGACCTATGGGTGTGTTTGAAATGGAAAACTTCCAAGCAGGAACTGTGGCGGTTGCAAATGCTATTGTAGATGCTACATCGAAAGGAGCTTTCTCTTTAATTGGAGGGGGCGATTCTGTTGCAGCAATTAATAAATTTAATCTTGCAGATAAAGTAAGCTATGTTTCTACAGGAGGTGGGGCAATGTTAGAATATTTGGAAGGGAAAGAACTTCCAGGAATTAAAGCAATTAGAGGATAATATTACGCTCTTGAAAATTGATTTGAAGCACTTCATCACTAAAATTTAGTGTGAGGTGCTTTTTTATAACTGCTCGAGGATTTTGATTCTTCTTTCTATTGGTGGGTGAGTAGCAAATAATCCAGCGAATGATGAAAAAAGGTTTTTCTTTTTGGATTTACCATGTTGAATGAACATGGACTTTATGTCGTCACTCTTTGTTTCTACTTCGTAGTTTCTTGAAATCTTTCGTAAAGCTGATGCCATTGCCATTGGGTCTTTGGTTAATTCTACTGCACCGGCATCTGCTAAGTATTCTCGTTTTCGTGACAGAGCGAATTTAAAGAGTACAGAAAAGAAATACACAATCACAGCAATAATCAAGGCAACAATCATTATACGAGGGTCAGTCTTATCGTCTCTACGTCTTCCTCCTCCCCAAATAACCGTACGAAAGAGAATCTCAACAATAAAACCAAAGATTCCGACAAATATGATGGACACAATTAAAAGGCGAACATCCTTGTTTCTTATATGAGTTAATTCATGTGCAATTACACCTTCTAACTCTTTTTCATTCAGTGATTCTATTAATCCTCTAGTTAGTGTTACTGCGTATGTTTTATCGTTAATCCCAGATGCAAAAGCATTTAACGCCGACGATTCAATGATGTACAATTTTGGCATTGGCATCCCAACGGAAATACATAAGTTCTCTGTTAGGTTATAAATAGCCATATTGTTTTTTCTAGTCAACGGTCTAGATTTTGTTGACATATTAATCAGCGTAGTATGCATTTTATAGGCAATAACAAACCAAATTCCTACTCCGAGAAAAACAAACGGAACTGTTTGAAGAAACTGATAATTCACTTTTTCCATATTAGGCTGATACCCGAAAAAGTAAAAGAGATAAACGCCTAAAAGTATAAGCAAAGGAAAGGCAATCAACAGAAGTATTGAATTTCTGTTGTTACGATTTATTTGACTTTGAAGGCCTACGTATTTCACTTAAGCTAGATCAGAATTTTACTTCTGGTGCTTTGTCAAGTTGCTCTCGCTGTGTTATTCCTAAATCAAACATAGGTTGTGGTGTCATTTTTTTGATGTTGGCCACAATGTTTGTTGGAATTGATTCGATGGCTGTATTCAATTCTTTTGTTGCAGAATTAAAGAATCGTCTAACTGCAGCTAGTTTATTCTCAATGTCTGAAATCTCATTTTGTAATTGCAAAAAGTTCGAACTTGCTTTTAAATCTGGATAAGCCTCCACTTGAATGTTAAATGCCCCCATGGCTGCGCCCAATTCATTCTCTGCATTTACTTTGTCATTTATTGTTTTGGCTCCCATTGCATTTGAACGCGCCTCCGTAATTCGTGTTAAAACACCGCTTTCATGGTCCATGTATCCTTTTACCGCACCAATCAACTGAGGAATTAAATCGTGTCGTTGTTTTAACTGAACATCTATGTCGGCAAAGGCATTTTCACGATTGTTTTTTAATGCAACAAGTTTGTTGTTCGCAGAAATGTACCAAATAACAATTACCGCTGCTATTCCAAGTATTACTAATAAAGCTGTCATCTTTTAAAATTTAATTTTAACCTAATATAAGTATTTTAAGATTCTCCTGTAACTTTTCAGTAACTTGAATGTCTTACTTTTGAAAACTAACGTAAATGACTCCAAAAGAGTACAACATAGCGGTCGATGAATTTTCGGATAATATTTTCCGATTTGCCCTCAAGCACCTCAGAAATGAGATGTCGGCTAAAGACATTGTGCAGGAAACATTTACGAAAGTTTGGGTAAAGCATGAAGATATAAATGTTGAGAAGGTAAAATCATATTTGTTTACAACAGCGTATCATGCTATTGTGGATTGGGTAAAAAAAGAAGGTCGTTCGGGAGACATTGAAAATACAAATGAAAGATCTTCAGACAATTCAATTAATTACGACGTGAAAGATGTCTTAAATGAGGCTTTGGAAACGTTACCTAAAATTCAGAAATCGGTTGTATTACTGCGCGATTATGAAGGGTATAATTATGCTGAGATAGCGGAAATAACAGCGTTAAGTGAATCTCAAGTGAAAGTATATATTTTTAGAGCAAGAAAATCGTTGAAAGCATACATCAAAAGATTAGATTTAGTCATATAATGGAAAGAATAAGCATATTTAATTACGAAGCATTTTACCTCGATTTCCTGGAAGGGAATTTAAGTGAGGAAGATACTTGCGTGCTTATGAAATTCTTAGAAGAGAATCCGTCTTTAAAAATGGAAGATGATGATTTGCCATTATTTGAAGCAGAACAAATATCACTGAGCTCAGAAACGAAAATTGATTTGAAACAACCTCTGCTTACAGATGCTATTTGTTTAAATAATGTGGAGTTTTTCTTAATTTGTGAAGCTGAAGGATTATTGTCTGATTCGAAACTTGCCGAGTTGAGCGTCTTCGTGCAGGCGAATCAATCATTAATTTATGATCGTGGCATATACGCAATTGTGAATTTCAAACCTGATCTTTCTGTAGTTTATTCTGATAAGGCGGGGCTAAAACGGAGAAAAACAATTGTTTTTTGGCCTTATATTTCAGTTGCTTCTGCAGCCGCTATAATTGTTTTTTTTATGGCTTGGCAGTCGATTAATAACCCTACAATTGATGTCGTAAACAATAAGTTGATTAAGGCTAACAATCGCAGTGAACCAGAACAGAACAAATCTAATTCAGCGGAGAAAAACCTAGAAAAAGAAAACAATAATCTAGGCGAATCGCATGAGTTGAACATTACGGAGTATGTCGCTAATAATTCAGAGTTAAGTTCGAATGTAGTTCAATCGAAGAAAAAGGTAAAAGATTCCAATGTCGATCGTATTCACTTAAGAACGGCAACTCCGGTATTAACAGCAATGCATAATGGCGAATTGGAGCCAATTACTAAAAAGACATTCACTTCAACGCAAGTTTCAAACCAAGCAATGGATAAGAATAAGGCGCTAGCGCAGTATGCTGACATGAATAATCCAATTGAACCGGTAACATCATTTATCGAGTCTAAAACGAAAACTGAAGTGGATTTTAGAACGACGAAAAAAGTAGAAGGTAAACCAAGAGGTTTTTTTATTAAAATCGGGAAGTTTGAAGTGTCTCGAAATAGGCACTAATTTTTAATAAAACGTTTTTCAAGGAATTGTCCATTGATTTCAATTTGAATTAAATACATTCCGGACTCAAGAGAACTTACATCTATTGATTTCTCCATTCCACTTTGTGAAATCATTAATTTTCCTTGAATATCATAAATTAATACAGCGTCATAATTCATGCTGCTTTTGATTCTAAGTACCTGTGATGTTGGGTTAGGATAAACATGAAAGGAATGCTGATCTTGATCTTCAACAGAAAGAAACGTATTGTTTCCGGGTAGAATAATACGAGAGGGATTTGCTGAATTATGATGAATTTGAATGTTAGCAACATTTGTGTCACCTGCAACATACATTGTACCACCGTTCTGTAAGTTTACGTTGTATCGGATAGCGTTATTCCCTCCAACATACAATTTAATTTGATGTCCTGCTTTCCATGTATAATTTGTAAAAGGCAATTCTACTTCAACATGATATATATTTCCTGGCGACATAAATGACTCATCAGCTTGTGTGTATCCATCTCTGAATCGCATGCGGTGTATACCATCAGTGATTAACATCGATCTTCCATCTGGATACAAGTCAACTAATCGCACTGAAATATCAGCATCGGGTTGATTACATTCAACGTATAAATTGGCTTTCACACGTCCTGAAATGTGTACATCGTTTGGCAAGTCCACTGATTCAAATGTGATGATATCCGTTCGTGAGTCTAAACTGTTTTGGTCGTATGGACCTTGATCAAGTCCAGTGCTTAATGTTGCTCCACCAATTGTCGGAGAAGGGTTTTGAGGATCTGAAACAAAAGTCGTTGACCCGCTGCCTGAACCAGAGATCAATTCGCCGTTAGCGCTTAAATATAAGACGTCTTCATTTATAATTTCAATGCTACTTGTGTTTGTGCTACTCCATTGATCTTCTCCTGTCTTGTAATAGGTAATCATCTCAGTTGTTTGCCAATTGTTAGGTGTATCCAACAGGTAATAAGATAGAAAATCCCATGCCATTGTATTTGAGACCAAAGCCGCGTTTGGATAGGTTAATTCACCTTGAATTGAACTTCCAACGAATGCCGCTCCTGTTCCTCCATGGACCCACGGGCCGACTAAGAGCCATTGCTGATCTTGTACAGGTGAGGCAGCATATGTTCTCGTTGCTTCGTACCAATCCATCATAATATCAATGTTGTGGTCGTACCAGCCTCCTATTTGCAGAGTAGGAATGATAATATCTTCTGGATACCATGTTGAATTTTCAGAAAACGTCCAAACAGCACTGTAGTAAGGGTTTGCTAAAATAACAGGCGACAACCCATAACCCAATGCATCTAATTGGTATAAACGAGCCTCTTCCAAAACACCACCAGTAAAATAGGCATTGTAATTTTGTTGAGGATGTGCAACTAATGGAACAGCGCATGTATGATTGGGGTGTTGTTCTCGAGCAGTACTGTACTGAACTCCACCCAATGCTGACGGCCCCCATGTCCCGATGCGATCTTTATGCCAGGTTTGTTCTGAAATCCATTCACAAATATCGTATCCATCTTCTCCTCGTTCAAAGTTTGATAAATCAGCTCCATTCGAACCATAAAAGCCTCTCCAGTCTACAATAACCCAAATAAACGGTTGACTGTCCAAATTCATTCCAACACCCATTGGTAAAGACCATTCAAAAGTGTTTTTATTATAAGGTGTTTGAATGAGAATTACTTCCGCAGAATCAACTCCTGATGGAATGTAAACATCCGCTTGTAGCAACTCTCCATCTCGCATGTCAATCCAAATATCATTTAAAGTTGGAGTCATTTGAGTAAAAACACTGAAAGAAAGCGCAATAAATGAAGTGAAAAGGGTGATTCTATGTAGCATGTTGTGAGTGTATTAGACTATAAAACTACGATAATTGATCGACTTCAAGGTTTATTCACTTTGGATAATTATATTTACTACTTCCGAATAATATCACTAGTCGATTGAAAGAAACTTCGTTTATAGATCAGAATAAAGAAAAGTGGAATCGCTTTGAAAAACTCTATGAGTCGAAATCTAACGACCCGGAAGAACTCAGTGACTTATACATGGACATAACGGATGATTTAAGTTACGCTCAAACCTTCTACAATCGAAGAACAGTTCGGGTTTATCTGAATCAGTTAGCTCAAAAAGTATATACAGGGGTTCACAAACAAAAGGGAGAATCGATAAAGAAGTTAATCACAGTATGGCAAGTTTCATTGCCACTTGAGATTTATCGCTCACGAAAAAATTTATTATTCGCTTTAATCGCGTTTTTAGTCTATACGGCAATTGGGGTGGTAACCACTTATATAGATCCAGATTTTCCAAGAGTTGTTATGGGTGATGGTTACGTGGATATGACACTCCAAAACATTCAGGATGGAAATCCTTTGAGAGTCTACGAAACAGATGATCAAATGGCGATGTTCGTTAATATCACTACCAATAATATGAAGGTAGCATTTTTAACCTTTTTCGTTGGTTTTTTCTTTACTGTTGGTACCCACATGCTTATGTTTTACAACGGAGTTATGTTGGGGGCGTTTCAGTATTTCTTTCATGCCAAAGGACTATTAGTTACTAGCTTTTTAGGTATTTGGATTCATGGAGCATTTGAAATATCCGCTATTGTTTTAGCTGCTGGTGCGGGAATAACAGCGGGGAATGGTTTACTTTTTCCGAGAAGTTATACACGTCTTCAATCTCTCCAACTTTCAACAAAAAGGGGGTTAAAAATAATGATGAGTCTAGTGCCATTTATTATTGCAGCAGGATTTTTAGAGAGTTTTGTTACGGCAAATTACCAAGATTTACCAAATTGGTCAAAATGGATGTTAATTCTAGTTTCTTTTGGAATCATCTTATTTTTCTATGTGTTCTACCCTGTATATGTCGCACGCAAATATCCACATTTAGTTGATCGAGAAGAGGTTGGGAATTTTACTAAACGCGGGAAGTTTAATTTTGCCAAGATTAGGAGTGTAGGCGAAGTGATTTCAGATTCCTTCAGTTTATATCGTACACAGTTTGGAAAATTTATGCGTATAAACTTACTAGTTGTGTTTCCTATTATAGCAACATTGGTCGTTTTACAGGATGTCAATCATTATAACCTACAGAAAACAGAATACTGGTATGATTGGTCAGCTCAATTAGAGTTTATGATTGGATATGGATTCCGAAACATGCAAGATTACATTGTATTTGGAATGTGGACAATCATTTTTACGCTTATTTTTAGTTCTGTTTTTTGGAGTGTTCGAACCATTGGAGAATCATTTTCATGGAAATCTTTCTTTAATTATACCAAACAGCATTTTATAGGAATTTGGGTTGGGAATTTAGCTTTGATGCTGATTGTATTGGTATTACCGTGGTATTTACTGTTGTTTGCAACCTTTTTAATTCCATTCTTTTATCTCATCGGAGCTTCTTTTGGTTTAGGAGAAGGTACTTTTGGGAAAAAGTTTAAACAAGGATTTAAATATAGCAAACAACATTATGGTAAAAGCCTATTGTTAATCCTCGTATTACTGCTAATAACGGCACTTTTTTTACAACCAATTGCGTTTATTTTTAGTATGCATGATGGATGGAGAAATGAACCACTTGTTCCGGACTTACTTGATATGGTAACGAGGTTCGTTAAACGTGTTGCACAGATTTTTACTGAAGATTATATGGTTTGGAGCAATGGTTTTAGGCAATTGGTTTATATCGTATTTATGCTAGGAATTCTTCCTCTTGTAATCATAACAATGTCATTTGGGTTTTTCTCTGAGCGAGAAAAAACAGAAGCGATTGGTTTAAAAGAGGCGTTCAAGAAGTTCGGGAAGCGAAGTAGAATTAAAGAAACACCAGTCGATTTTGATTAAATACTTGTTCCATATCGTTTTGATTTGTTTTCCGTTGCTTGCATTTGGACAGGATAAAGCGGCAATATGGGAGCAGGAAAAAGAGTATTTAGAATATAGAAAAGGAGAGAACTATAAAGGCCCAGATGATTGGTATGGCTCGTATCCTGCCAATATGAATGAAGAAGATTATATTTCTACGAACAGTAATTCTGGTTCAGGTTCGAATTATAATCAAGGAATACAATATAGTCCTCAACAAATTCAAAAGGATAGGCAAAAGCGTTATCAAGGTTTTGATCGTGGAGGAAGCGATGGAACTTTGCCATTTGATCCAAAAGTAGAACGTCCAGATCCAATTGAATTACCAGACGTCGATGCGCCAGATATTGATGTACCTGATTTAGATCTTGATTTGGATGCACCTACAATTCCACCGGTTGTTTGGAAAGTGCTTTTATTTATCTTGATTTTTGCCGCGCTTCTGGTCGTGGTTTATCTAATCATGAAAAACAAGAAGCCTTCAAATACTAAAATTGTAGTCGACGTTGAAAACGATTGGAACCCAGAGGTAATCACAAAAACAGAATTAGAAAAACGCCTAGATGAAGCGATACTTAAGGAAGATTATCGTGAGTGCGTTCGAATCTATTTTACGTTTATCCTAAAAGAGTTGATTCGAAAATCATGGGTAACCTGGCGCAAGGAAAAAACGAATTATCACTATGTGATTGAAATGCATAAACGTCCAAATGCTCAAAGGTTCAATGAATGTGTTCGCATTTATGATTTGGTGTGGTATGGTGATTACAATATTGATAGAGAGATCTTTGAATTGTTGAAACCTACACTAGAAGATTATTATAAATCACTTGATCCCGTAAATGAATAAACAAACGAAAATAGGTTTGGTTGCTGGGGTCATTGTGCTCATGGTGTTTGTCGTGTGGATGTTGCGCGGAGGAGAGAGCGTGAGTGCTAGTCAGCGCAAAACTTATGTTTCATCTAATTGGAGTAAACGCTTTCAAGTATTTGACAAAAAACCACTTGGTTTGTATTTGTTTACATCGCTTGCTGGAGCGCACATTGACACAAATGAAAGTGTAGTCCCTGTAACAGATTGGATACAATTTGATACGCTAATCCAAGCGACAAAGAAGAAGAAAACGTTCATGTTTGTAGGGAACAATTTTGGTTTGAAAAGTGCCGAAATAGATACTGTGCTGAAAGAAGTAGAAAAGGGTTCAGATTTGTTTATGTCTTATAATGGACTAACTGATAACATTATTCCAAAACTTTTTAAAAAGTATAGTGTTGAGTTTGACTATGCAGCCTCAGTTAATGTGTTTGCAGGAAAAACAAAATATCGTATGATTAACCTGTTTCAAAACGATACGATTGCGACAGAATGGAAAGCATTTGGTGAAATAGAGACGAAACATCCACATAAAAGCTTATCCTCATTCATGGAGATGAGTAATTTTATTGAAATACAACATGGTAATGGTTCTATCTTTTTACATACTACTCCAACCATGTTCTATAACTATCAATTGAAACGATTACATGGATTTAAATATGCCGAATATGCATTGAATCATTTAGATAAGGATAGATCAATTTACTTGCTAGAATTGGGGCGTCTTTCTGATAATTATGGAAATGAGGATACTGATGAAGATAACGGTGCAGATGGTAAACGCGACGATAGTTATCTTCGAATTATTTTTGAAAATCCAACGTTGCTTACTGCCTTATTTCTGTCAATCCTTGGCGTAATTTTATTCGTAATTTTCAGGTCGAAACGTAAACGCCCAATTGTTCCGTTTATTCAACCGAAAAAGAACATGACATTGGCCTTTACGGAAACAATAACATCCATTTATTTTGCTAAACGTAATCCATACGGACTACTCCAAGTTCAAAGGAAGAATTTCTATGCTACAGTGAGCAAACATTTCTTTGTAGACCTCTCAAGAAGAGAAGGAGATCGAGCATTGGAGATACTGGCTGAGAAAAGCAATCATTCTAAAGCAGAGATTGTAGCGCTAATGGCTGATTTAGAAACAAAAGAAGCTTTTTCAGTTTCAGAACAATATGTTTCAGACATGTTAAAACGAATTCACACCTTTTATGGTAAAGTGGGTATAATTTCAGATAAAATTTCAGCAAAAGTAGCGGAAAAGGAATTTGTGTATAGAAGAAGTTTGCTCTTGCCTGCACTCTTTATTTTAGGAGGCATCTTTTTGGTGATTTTAGGTGTGTATTATTTAATGAGTTCAATTGGTATTGGAATTGTATTTTGGCCAATTGGTATTGTACTGTTTACATTAGGTGTAATCCGAATGTCGAAGCCGTATTTAATTGTTAATCCTACTTCCATCACACATTATTCTTCTTTAGGAAGAAAAACGATATACAGCAAAGACGATTTAATTTCTACGAGCATGAAAAATCGTGGTGTAATTTTAGTCTTTAGAAATAATAAAGAATTGATTATTAATTATTGGGATTTAAGTCGTTTTGATCAGGAACAATTTAAACGATTTATCTCTAAATTTCATAACCTAGAACTATGATAAACGATGAAATAAACAACACGCCAGAAGGTGCTTCAGGAAACGAAGAAAAAAGCCATGATTCATACATGCCGAAAGATGAAGCGCCAACAAGTTCAGAACCTATCAACGATGAGGTTTCTGAGCCAACAGAGCTTAACACATCCTCTACTCCTTCTGCGGGGTTTGGATTCGAACGAGAAAACAAGGAGCTTTTATGGATTTCTCAAAAAGTGAGCGATGTTAGATCCGAACTGGGAAAATACGTTATTGGTCAAGCACAAATGGTCGATTTATTATTGACAGGGGTTTTTTCCAACGGCCATATCCTTTTGGAAGGTGCACCGGGAGTTGCAAAAACACTTTCGGCAAAGGTGCTTTCGAAATCATTGAATGTCGACTTTTCTCGAATTCAGTTTACACCTGACATGATGCCGTCAGATGTAATAGGAACGTCTGTTTTTAACGCAAAGGATGCAACATTTACATTTAGGCAAGGACCTATTTTTTCAAACATTGTTTTGATTGATGAAATCAATCGTGCCCCAACAAAAACGCAGGCAGCATTGTTTGAGGTAATGGAAGAGCGTCAAATTACTTATGACGGAAAGAAATACCCAATGTCATTTCCATTCCTGGTAATCGCAACACAAAACCCAATTGAACAAGAAGGGACCTACAATCTGCCTGAGGCGCAATTAGATAGGTTTTTATTTAAAATCAAGTTGGATTACCCTGAATTACACGAGGAGGAGGAGATTTTACATCGATATAAAAATGAAATTAAATCGCCAAGTTTAGATGAAATTGTTGCAGTATTCAGCGCTGACGAAATTGCAAAGATTCAAGCTGCTGTGAGTAAGGTTATCGTTGAAGATAACTTGATTAAATACATTGCTGCTATTACGCATAAAACACGTAATCATGGTAAAATTTATCTAGGAGGTTCTCCAAGAGCATCACTTTCAATCATTAAATCAGCAAAAGCAATTGCTGCGATTAGAGGGCGCGACTTTGTAACGCCAGAAGACATTCAGTTTGTAGCTGTTCATGTTCTTAATCACCGTATTATCATGACACCTGAGGCTGAAATGGAAGGGGTAAGTCCAGAGGATGTAGTTCAAGAGATTATTAAAACATTAGAAGTTCCAAGGTAATTTGAAGTTTTTCAATAATATATATCTAACAAAGTGGTTTTTCGCGCTATTCGTAGTGGTGATTTTACTTTATGTGATGGCGTATTCAATGCCCTCAATGGAGTTTGTTGCCAATGTTGTTCTCGCTTCACTTTTTGGACTCACGTTTATTGATGCTTTTATCGTTTTTACCAATAAAACACCGTTGAACGTATCTAGAAAGGTGAATAATCGCTTAAATCTTGGAGATGAAAACCCGGTGACCTTAACCATTGTAAATACAAGTCTACAACCAATCAATTTTACGATGATAGAAGGTTATCCTGTTGAAATGCAGGACAGATCAACTGTATATTCAGGTGTGTTAGGCCCAAATGGAACACGTGATTTTAAATACGCGTTCACACCAAAAAGAAGAGGTGTTTATAATTTTGGAGATGTTTTCATTGTAATACGATCCATGTTTTTCCTCGTTTCACGTCGAATTGACATCAATTTAGAAGAAGAAGTACACGTTTACCCTTCCGTTTTACAAATGAAGAAATATGAGTTGCTCGTATTTCAACAGCAAAAAACAAGCTCTGGAATTAAAAAAATTCGTCGCCTCGGCAATAACAGTGAGTTCGAACAGATTAAGAACTATGTTCAAGGAGATGAAATAAAGTCAATCAACTGGAAGGCAACCTCTAGAAGAAATGAATTGATGGTAAATCAATATCAAGAAGAAAAGTCGCAAAGTGTGTATTGCATCATCGACAAAAGCCGGAACATGCAAATGGATTTTGATGGACTTACAATGTTGGATTATTCAATCAATGCATCGTTGGTTTTTTCAAACATCGCATTGAAGAAAGGAGATAAAGCGGGCTTGATTACTTATTCCGATAAAATTGGAACAATGCTTCCAGCTGAACGCTCGGGAAGTCAAATGCGTAGAATTCAAGAGGCTCTGTATAATCAAAAAACTCAATATAAAGAGTCAAGCTATGATTTGCTATATCAATCGGTAAGAAGAACCGTGAAATCAAGATCTTTGTTGGTTTTGTTTACCAATTTTGAAACGGAGTTTTCAATGAGAAGGGCGATTCCTATGTTGAGAAAATTGAATCAAAAACATGTATTGGTTGTTGTTTTCTTTCAAAACAGTGAACTTCAAGAATTAGCATATACTCCTGCTACTAACATAAAGGAAGTATATCAGGCTACTGTAGCGGAAAGAATGATTTCAGTGAAGTCAAGAATTGCACAGGAACTGAATAAAAATGGCATTCAAACTGTGCTTACCTTGCCTGAGGAGTTATCCGTAAATACCATCAATAAGTATTTAGAATTAAAAGCAAAAGGGGCAATTTAATCAATCACCCCCTAACTTTTTAAAAGTAGTATTTTTTAATACGTTATATAGTGATGTAAAAAGACTACACCATCATCATTTGTAGTTCGTACCTTCAATTCATCTTTTTGTAGCATCACGATTTCATAATTTGTTAATGAGCCATCATTGTTCGTAACTAAAACAGCTGTTTTTCCAGGGTTAAATACCCAAGCGCCATGATTGACTGTTGAACCAGAATAGACATCTATTTTGTTGTTATCAAATATTTCAACTTCGGTAATGATGTTTAATCCAGTGATATCGTAACCATCTGCTGTAATCTTTTTAGTCTTCCAGTGGTTAACTAAACGTGATTTCTTACTTGCCAAAGAAACGTTTCCTTCCTCATATTTAGAACAAGAAGATAAAACAATGGCAAGTGCTGCAAAGGCGAGTAAACTAATTTTAGAAATGTTTTTCATAGGGTTTATTTTGAGTAAATGTATCAAATAACTGTCAGTTAGACAAAGTCTTAAATTGGCTTAAATTTCAATGACCAACTGCTTCAAATAGTTTCAGAATAAAATTATCTTTGTTCCTTGCCTTCGGGCGATTGAATAAAATCAAGAGACATGGATAGAAATCAAGATTTAAAGGATAGAAGGGAAGCTTCCAAATTAGGAGGTGGTGAAGCACGTATTGAACGTCAGCATTCTCAAGGAAAGTTAACTGCACGTGAACGTGTTATTGCCTTGTTGGATGAAGGGTCTTTCAATGAGATTGGTCAATTTGTTGAGCACCGTTCAACGTCCTTTGGATTAGAGAAAAGTAAAATACCAGGAGATGGTGTTGTAACAGGTTTCGGAACAATCCACGGTAGATTGATTTATGTCTTTTCACAAGATTTCACGGTACTTGGTGGATCGCTTTCTGAAACACATGCGGCTAAAATTTGTCGCATTATGGATTTAGCAATGCAGAATGGTGCGCCTTTAATTGGATTAAACGATTCGGGAGGGGCACGTATTCAAGAAGGCGTTGTTTCATTGGCAGGCTATGCAGATATCTTCTTTAGAAATACAAGAGCATCTGGAGTGATACCACAGATTAGTGTGATTATGGGGCCTTGTGCAGGAGGGGCAGTGTACTCTCCAGCATTGACCGATTTTACCATCATGGTGGAAGATACTTCTTACATGTTCGTAACAGGTCCTAACGTTGTAAAAACAGTAACGCATGAGGAGGTTACTTCTGAAGATTTAGGGGGGGCGAAAGCGCATGCTGAAAAATCTGGGGTGAATCATTTTACAGCTGGAAATGACATTGAAGCTTTACAACAAGTTAGGGATTTAATCACATTTATGCCTCAGAACGCGAACGAGTTGGCGCCAAGTCCAACATCATTTGAATTCAATAAATCGAAATTAGAAACTATTAAAAATATACTTCCTGAAAACAACACGCTTCCGTATGATATACGCAAGGTTGTCGATGCAGTAATTGATGATAATAGTTTTAGAGAAGTTCATGAGGACTTCGCGAAAAATATCGTTGTTGGTTTTGCTCGTGTGGAAGGTAGAACAGTTGGGGTGGTTGCAAATCAACCAGCTTCAATGGCGGGTGTTTTAGACATCGATTCTTCTAGAAAAGGTGCTCGTTTTGTTCGTTTTTGTGATGCATTCAATATTCCCTTATTGGTTTTTGAAGATGTTCCTGGATTCTTACCTGGTACTGATCAAGAATGGAGGGGGATTATAACGCATGGTGCGAAGTTACTTTATGCTTTTGCAGAAGCAACAGTACCAAGAATTACGGTAATTACACGTAAAGCCTATGGTGGAGCATTTGATGTAATGAATTCGAAAAGTATCGGTGCAGATTTAAACTTTGCATGGCCAACTGCCGAAATTGCGGTAATGGGAGCGAAAGGAGCAGCTGAAATTATTTTCAAACGCGAAATCGCGGCAGCGGAGAACCCAGAAGAAAAATGGTTAGAGAAAGAAGCTGAATACGCTGAAATGTTTGCTAATCCTTATAGAGCGGCAGAACGTGGCATTGTAGACGATGTTATTCTTCCAGAAGAAACAAGAGCAAAAGTAATTGCCGGTTTTAAAATGTTAGAAAATAAGGCGGAAACTTTACCGAAAAAGAAACACGGAAACATTCCTTTATAACGAAAGGCTTAACAATAAAAAGATAATCGCGAAGATTGGTAATCCTTACCTTCGCCGACGAATAAACACATATCATGTATAGATCACATACTTGCGGCGAATTACGCCCTTCACATATCGGTTCAATAGTTACACTTTCGGGTTGGGTTCAAAAATCAAGAGACCTTGGAGGTATGACTTTCTTAGATTTAAGAGACCGTTACGGAATTACTCAATTGGCATTTAATCTAGATGATGCGAAAGAATTGACGGAACAAGCACGTAAATTGGGACGAGAGTTCGTAATTAAAGTGGAAGGGGAAGTAATCGAAAGATCTAGCAAGAATAAAAATATTCCAACGGGTGAAGTGGAGATTAAAGTGACTTCTTTAGAAGTGTTAAATGGATCAAAAACACCCCCGTTTACAATTGAAGATGATACAGATGGTGGAGAAGAATTACGCGCTAAATACCGTTATTTAGATTTACGCCGAAATCCTGTTCAAGAAAAGTTGAGATTGAGAAATAAGGTTTCATTAGAAACTAGAAAATTCTTAGATTCTCAAGATTTTTTAGACGTTGAAACGCCTGTTTTAATTAAATCTACGCCTGAAGGAGCGCGAGATTTTGTTGTTCCAAGTAGAATGAACGAAGGGCAATTTTATGCTTTACCTCAATCTCCACAAACATTCAAACAATTATTAATGGTTTCAGGTTTTGATCGTTATTACCAAATTGTAAAGTGTTTCAGAGATGAGGATTTAAGAGCTGACCGCCAACCTGAGTTTACGCAAATTGATTGCGAAATGGCTTTCGTTGAACAAGAAGATATCTTGAACACGTTTGAAGGAATGATTCAACACTTGTTTAGAGAAGTAAGAGGCGTTGAATTAGACGCTAAGTTCCCTAGAATGACCTATGCTGAGGCAATGGAACGTTATGGTTCTGATAAGCCAGATATCCGTTTTGGATTGGAGTTCGTTGATATGAATGCAGTAACAAAGAACAAAGGATTCGCAATTTTTGATGATGCCGAACAAGTTTTAGCGATTAACGCCAAAGATTGTGCTGGATATACAAGAAAACAACTAGACAAACTAACGGATTGGGTGCGCAGACCTCAAATCGGGTGTAAAGGTTTAGTATACTTAAAATGTAATGAAGATGGTACTTACAAGTCTTCTGTAGATAAATTTTACTCGCAAGAAGATTTAGCTGAATGGGCGAAAGCTGCAGACGCTGAACCAGGTGATTTACTTTTGGTAATCAGTGGAGATTTAGAAAAAACACGCAAGCAAATGAATGAACTTCGTTTGCATATGGGTGATGAGTTAGGATTGAGAAATCCAAACGTGTTCAAACCATTATGGGTTATTGATTTCCCGCTTTTAGAATGGGATGAAGAAACGAGTCGTTATCATGCGATGCACCATCCGTTTACATCTCCTAAACCAGAAGACATGCATTTAATTGATACGGACCCAGGGAAAGTACGTGCTAACGCATATGACCTTGCAATGAATGGTGTTGAGTTAGGTGGTGGATCAATTCGTATCCATGATCGCGATGTACAATCAAGAATGTTCGATTTATTAGGGTTCACTAAAGAAGAAGCAGAAGCTCAATTCGGATTCCTAATGTCGGCATTTGAGTATGGAGCTCCTCCTCACGGTGGTTTAGCATTTGGTTTGGATCGTTTGGTTGCTACAATGGGTGGATCTGATTCAATACGTGATTATATCGCTTTCCCTAAAAACAATAGTGGTCGTGATGTAATGATTGATGCACCGTCACCTCTAAATGATGAACAAATGAAAGAGTTGGGGATTAAACTTCAATAATTTCGATAAGGAAATTTCCTTAATTAACATATAACTAATCAGCCTCATGCAGGACTACACAGAATACGTGGGATATGCCGCGTCATTATTTGTGCTCATCTCTTTCGTAATGAAGAAGATGTTGCACCTAAGAATCGTTAATATAATCGGTTGTGGGTTTTTTATTTGGTATGGCATCATGTTGATGTCATGGCCAATAATTATTACCAATGCTGCCATTGTAACTGTGAATGTTTATTACATCTCTAAGATGATTCTAGCTGCTAAAAAGTAGATTTTAGTGCTTATTTTTAATGTCTTTCTAATTTTTAGTGTAAATTGAACTTAATTGATCAAACTATACTACATGTTAAAAGGAAAGATTTTTATATTCTTAATCCTTTCATTTTGTCTTAATTCGTTTGCACAAACCAATTCTTCTGCAAGGGATTGGAACGAGTTAGTCCTTGAAGCGATTCGAAATGATTTTGCACGGCCAACCATTCATGCTCGGAATTTATTCCATCATTCCATCATTTGTTATGATGCGTGGGCAGCATATGACGCATCAAAAAAGACATATCTATTAGGAGATACCTTAAACGGTTATGTCTGTACTTTTGGTAATATTAATTACCCATCTAATATTGAAGAAGCGAGAAATGAAACAATTGCTTATGCCTCATTTCGTTTTATAAAAAACAGATACGCTTCCTCGCCAGACTATCAAGAAACACTGATGCTCATTACAAATTTGATGAATCAAAATGGTTATGACACATCTATCTCTTCAGTACAATATTTAACAGGTGGACCTGCAGAACTTGGTAACTACCTCGCAGAGCAAATACAGTTATTTGGCTACACAGACGGTTCAAATGAACAAAATAATTTCGGAAACTTATACTATGATCAAGTGAATGCACCCTTGGTTATGTCACAGCCCGGAAACCCGGACATCGTTAACCCAAATAGATGGCAACCAATAACTTTAGCGCAATCAATTGACCAGTCGGGGAATATTGTATCAAGTACACCAGACCACCTTTCTCCTGAATGGGGAAATGTTTTTCCATTTTCGTTGGATACAACCATGTATACTGAGTTAAATCGTGATGGAGATACTTATAAAGTTTATGCGGATACTAACATGCCTGCACTTTTAAATTTAACTGACTCTTCTTCATGGAATTCGTTTTACAAATGGAATCATGCATTAGTGTCCATCTGGCAATCTCATCTTGACCCTTCTGATAGTGTGATGTGGGATATTTCTCCTGCTTCAATTGGGAATAACACATGGTACCCTTCAGATAGTAGTGATTATGCTGCTTTTTACAATTTAATAGATGGAGGGGATCCTAGTACTGGTTATACACTGAATCCAATTACAGGGTTACCATATACTGCGCAGGTAGTGCCAAGAGGTGATTATGCACGGGTACTCGCTGAATTTTGGGCTGATGGGATAGATTCAGAAACTCCACCAGGTCATTGGTTTGAAATCTATCATTATGTAACAGACCAGCCTACTTTTGAACGAAAATGGCAAGGCATTGGACCAGACTTGTCAAAATTAGAATACGATGTAAAAGCTCATTTAACTTTGGCGGGAGCCATGCATGATGCTGCTATTTGTGCATGGAGTCTAAAAGGATATTATGATTACATCAGGCCAGTTTCTGCTGTTCGTTACATGGCTGGGTTAGGCCAGAGTTCTGACACTCTACTCAATAATTTTGACCCAAATGGTATTCCTTTACTTGATGGGTATATCGAACTTGTTGAAGTTGGTGAT